>JAFGRP010000139.1 GCA_016935075.1 Deltaproteobacteria bacterium
GGAGAGCGGACGAATAGCTCCGTTTCGCTCCTTTCCGGGGAAGAACGGCTGGAAGAGATCACCCGCATGCTGGGCGGGATTGAACTGACAGAAAAGACAAAGGAGCATGCGCGGGAGATGCTTCTCGCCTCGCACGGGTGAGGCAGGGTAACGCCTGGAAGAGATGGGACAGGCAGGAGGGGGAGATGCTGAGAAAAGCCCGTATCGGGGATGTCAAGACGATTCACAGATGGATCAACATCTCATCCGGGAAGGGGGAGATGCTGCCCCGTTCGCTGATGGATATCTATGGCAGTCTGAGGGATTTCTTTGTTTATCAGGACGAGGGGCGGGATGAGATCCACGGGATCTGTGCGATGAACATCATCTGGGAGAACCTGGCCGAGATCCGCTCCCTCCATGTCGATGAGGAGTACAGAAGGGAAGGGGTCGGGCAGAAACTCGTGGAGGCCTGCATCTCCGAGGCGATCACGCTGGGGATATTCCGGATTTTTACCTTGACTTACAAACAGGAGTTCTTCCGGAAACTCGGCTTCCGGGAGGTCGAGCGCTCCACGCTTCCGGAGAAGATCTGGTCCGATTGTTTCCGCTGTCCGAAATATCCCGATTTCTGCGATGAAGTCGCCATGGTCCTGGAGCTTTGAGATAAAAATGTTCAAAAAGTTTGTGTTGGGTATGGTTGCTCTCTGTTTTCTTGCGGGTTGCGCCGCTCCGGTCCGGAGGCCGGCCACGCGCCCGACGCCGCCCCCTCCCGTCGTGAAGCCGTTTCCCCCTCCCGCGAAACGGGCGCCGTCCCCGGCGGTTCCGCAACCGGATTCGCCGCTCATCCGCGTTTCCGACGACCGGCTTCCCCCGTTTGCCGATGACATGGATCTGGAGTCGCTCGAGGCGGCCGTCGAAAAGAGCCTCCAGTACTACAAGAGGGCCGCCGGTAAAGGTCCTGTGCGGATGGACGATGCCTGGGTCAGCGTAAATGATCTGCAGGATTCCCTGATCGCCCTCCGGGAGATCCTCCGGAGCGGCGAACCCGAAGAGGTCAGACAGGCGAGAATCCGCGAGACCTTCGACGTTTACCAGTCGATCGGTTCGGATGGGAAGAATACCGTTCTGTTTACCGGTTATTTCGAGTCGCGCTTGAAGGGATCGCTGCAGAAGACCGAGCAATTCCGATATCCGGTTTACAAGACCCCCGATGATGCGATAACCGTCAATCTCGGCAAATTCGGGGACCGATATAAAAATGAACAATTGATCGGCCGGGTCAAGAATGGGGAACTCGTTCCCTACTTCAGCCGGGGAGAGATCGAGAATCAGGGCTCCCTGGACGGGCGGGACCTGGAGCTCGCCTGGGTGGATGATCGGGTTGACCTCTTTTTCATGCATACCCAGGGCTCCGGCAAGATCGAGCTGACGGACGGCAGGCTTCTCCAGGTCGGCTATGCGTTCAGAAACGGTCGTCCTTTCCAGAGCATCAGTCCTTATCTGCTGAAGATGGGGAAAATCACCCCCCAGGAAAATTCCTACAGAGAGATCAAGAAATACCTCAAAGAACATCCGGATGAACTGCCGGAGATCCTCGGGTACAATGAAAACTTCATTTTTTTCCGGGTCGTCGGGGAGGGTCCCGTCGGCGCAATCGAGGAGGTCCTGACGCCGGGACGTTCGATCGCCACCGATCCGGCTCTCTTTCCGAAAGGGGCGCCGGCGTTCATCCGGACGCGCAAACCCGTACTGGACCGGGAAGGAAACGTCGAATCCTGGATTCCCTGCTCCCGTTTCGTCGTCAGTCAGGATGTCGGCGGGGCAATCAAGGGGGCGGGGCGCGTCGATCTCTTCTGCGGCAGCGGAAGCGAGGCGGAGATGTTGGCCGGAAGCCTGAAGGAGAAGGGAGAACTCTATTTCCTCGTGAAGAAGAGGGGGAACGGCGGTTCGGATCAGAGAAACGCCAGGAAATAGGCGGCCATCGTTCCAAGATGCACGGCGATGTTGAACCCGCAGAGGATCTCCAGTACGAGCGGGTTTTCGTATTTTTTCCCGGCCATCATCAGGGAGATGCCCGCCGATATGGCCATCACGGGGATGTAGATATAGAGCGCCTTCCGCGGGATCCCCGTGTTGAGTGAAGAATACATGGAAAACCAGGAAAGGATCGATATCAGGCAGTAGAGTGCCGTGCCTTTCGCTCTTCCCAGCCGGCGGAGAAGATTCATCCTTCCGGCCGCCGGGTTGGAGTTATGTTCCGAAAATTCGTTGAGCAAGACCACGTTGAAGATGGACAGGCCGATCGGCAACGCCATCCAGTGGATGCAGGGAGCGATATATCCTTGCTGGATGTAGAAGGCGGCGGCAATGGGGAGCCAGCCGTAGAAGAAAGCGATAAGCATTTCGCCGTAACCCTGATCGGCCCGGCTGATCGGATGAATGGCGTAGAAGAAACCCGGCAAGGCGCCGAGACAACCCAGCAGGAGCGTCAAGGGACCCGTCTTCAGGCCGAATTGCAGGATGACGCCGATTAAGAGAGCCAGCATGATTGCTGCGAAACCGTTCCGAAGGGGGCCGGACCGGCGAAAAATCAAATCCGGAAACGTGCCGGATCCCTGTGAGAAGAGACTCCCGAAGAGATGTTTGGATCGTTCAGCCTTGGCGTGTGTGAAGTATTCTCCGGCATGGTATGTCGAAAGCATAACCATGACAATGCCCATGAAGCCGAGGACGAAGGCGGGAATGTGGAAGACCTCATCCAGATGCCAGGCCAGAAAAGTTCCAAGGCAGAACGGGAGAATGCCGAGGGTGTGAAACGGGGGACGGGTCAGTCCCAGCCAGCCCTCGATTCTGGTCATGATGTCCGTTTCGTCAGCTGCCGGCATGGGGACAGACCTCATTCCTTTTGTATTGCCGGTCAGACCGCTAACACAAAGCACAGTCTTTGTCAAATCGCCGTCCATTCTGAGCCGCCGCTTTTCGATCCCCCGTTCTCATTAAACCTGAAACGGGCCATTGCATTAACAACTAATTGATATCATTGGTAATAGTGTTTCGCATGGGTAAGGGACGAATGCAACATATGAATATTCAGAATGAATCGGGAGCCATTCGCCACTTTAAGGTTAAAAATATTAGATTTTTTTCTTGATTGTTCATTTTCTTTGTGTTAGGGGTAACCGCAAGTCCACTGGGAAGTGGGAAGTTTCATTGGTTTCTTGAAAGTCCGAATACAGTGGAATCTCGTAACGTGTTTCCGATTGCGGATGCTCCTGTTTGAAATATCCGATATTTCGGGGATGGCCCCGAACGGCGATGGCGGTAAGGTGTGGTCAACGGCGGGGCAGCGCCCGATGGGGATTGAACCACCCTGGGGTGGTGGCAACGTTATGTTCCATTAAACCAATTGATGAAAGGGGGACGTAGGGAATGACGAAGGCAGAATTGATTGCGGTGATGGCGGAGGGGGCGGCCGTTACAAAGGCGGCGGCAGGGAAGGCGCTGGAGGCCTTTGAAGGGGCGGTGTCAAAGGAACTCAAGAAAAGCGGCAAGCTCGGACTGGTCGGGTTTGGGACCTTTTCCGTGGCGAAGAGAAAGGCCCGCGAGGGCAGGAACCCGCAGACCGGAAAGAAAATCAAGATTGCAGCGAAGAAAGTGGTCAAATTCAAGGCGGGAAAGGCTCTCGCCGACAAGGTTAATAAATAACAGGGCATTGAAGGGTCAGCTTAAGAAAGGCCTCCATTTTCAAGATGGGGGCCTTTTTCTATCCGGTTCGCGGCAGGGACCCGTCGGACTGACCGGGAACGCAACCCGCAAGCCCCGCCTCCGGGACGGGACACTTTCCATGCGCGGCCTGTTCCGTTGACACGCCCGGACGTTTCTGTTAAAGGAAAAAGCCGAAATCAGGGAATCTGTTTTCAGGAGGTTCGTTTGACGAAAAAGAGAATTTTGAGCGGGATGAGACCCACAGGGAAGCTTCATCTGGGGAATCTCCACGGCGCGCTTTCGAACTGGATCGCCCTGCAGAATCACGGCGATTATGACTGTTACTACTTCGTAGCCGACTGGCATGCGCTGACCAGCGACTACGCGACCACGGGCGAGATCCGGGCGAACACGATCGACATCATGATCGACTGGCTCGCTGCCGGCCTGGATCCGGCCAAAAGCACGCTCTTCATACAGTCCGCGATCAAGGAACATGCCGAACTCTTCCTGCTTCTCTGCATGATCACCCCCCTTGCCTGGCTGGAGAGAAATCCGACCTACAAGGAGATGAAAGAGGAGCTTTCGCAGAAAGACCTCTCGACGTTCGGTTTCCTCGGCTATCCGGTCCTTCAGGCGGCGGACATCATCATGTACAAGGCTTACGGCGTCCCGGTCGGTGTCGATCAGCTTCCCCATGTCGAACTGACGCGCGAAATCGCCCGCCGTTTCAATTTTCTCTATCGGGAGATCTTTCCCATCCCGGAGCCGCTCATTGCAGAAGTTCCGAAGCTCCTGGGCATCGACGGGCGGAAGATGAGCAAGTCTTACGACAATGCGATCTTCATGAGCGATCGGGGCGACGACTTGAAGAAGAAGGTCGGGGCGATGTTCACCGATCCCCAGCGGCAGCGCAAAAGCGATCCGGGCCGTCCGGAGCTTTGCAATGTTTACACGTTTCACGGGCTCTATTCCGCGCCGGAGAAGGTCGCAGAGATTGCCCCCGCGTGCAGGAGCGCAAACATCGGCTGTATCGAATGCAAGCGGCGCCTGGCCGGGGCGATTGCAGAGGGAATGGAACCGATCCATGAACGGCGGGACCACTACCTGAACCATCCCGAAGAGATCCGGGCGATCATCGAAGACGGCAATGTCCGGGCCGGCCGGATCGCGAGGGCGACGCTGGCCGAGGTCAGGGAAGCCATGAAAATCCACCATGAGTGACGGCTACGGAAAAAGTCCATATACGGCGTTGCGCTTCCTCCCTCGTCGTTGCAGCGTGCACCAGGGTACGCCTCACTCCTCAGGAGTCGTGCGCCTTGTCTCCGGAGCTTTTTCCGAAGCCGTCCTGAATCTGCGCGTTAAAGTTTTTTTTCGGGAAAGCCATGAGCTATGAGATCAAGCTCGACATCTTTGAGGGGCCGCTCGACCTCCTGCTCTACCTCATCCGCAAAAATGAGATCGACATATACAATATTCCTATCGCCCTGATCACCGAGCAGTATCTCTCCTACCTTGATATCATGCGCTCACTCAATCTGGACCTTGCCGGGGAATATCTGGTGCTGGCCTCGACGCTCATCCACATCAAATCGAAGCTGCTCCTGCCGCCGGCCGAAGGGGATGGTGAAGAGGAAGAAGGGGAGGACCCCCGAGCGGAACTGGTCCAGCAGCTTCTGGAATACCAGGCCTTCAAGGAGGCGGCGCTCCGTCTCGACGGCCGGCCTCTTCTCGATCGGGATGTCTTTAAGCGCGGGGCCCCTGTGGAAGAGCCGCCCGCGGCGGAGGAGACGGATGAAACGCTGGTTGAAGTCGATGTCTTTGAACTCGTTACGGCCTTCCGCCGGATCATCGCCGGCCTCGACCTCAAGGAGGATCTGGAAATCGATGCCGAAAAGATGTCCCTGACCGACCGGATCAATGAGATCATGGAGATACTGACGCAGGAAGGACAGACCACCTTCGCCGATCTTCTCGGAGATAGAATGGACCGGCGGCGGATCATCTACACGTTTCTTGCGATACTGGAACTCATGAAACTGCGGATGGTCCGGGCCTATCAGTCGGGGCCCTTCGGGGCGATCCGGTTGTTTCCGGCCGTGGAGGGATGCTTGGAGGGATGATGGAAGAGAAGGTTGCAATCATCGAGGCGATCATTTTCGCCTCCGAAGCGCCGCTGACAGCGGAACGGATCGCCGAGATCCTGCCCGAAACGGAAAAGAAGGAGATCGTTTCGCTTCTGGAAGGGCTGGTGCGGGAGTACGGGGAACGGGGCGGCGGGATTTGCCTCCGGGAGGTGGCTGGCGGCTTCCAGTTCAGGA
>JAFGRP010000140.1 GCA_016935075.1 Deltaproteobacteria bacterium
TCAGGTTTGATTTTCTTCTCGCAGAGAAACTTCTACCTGAGGTCGTGCACCCTTTTCAATGACCAAAACCTATCTTGGACAGATATGAGTCCAAACCATGATTGAATGTGATGTGGCTATCGTTGGCGCGGGTCCGGCGGGGTGTGCGGCTGCCCGCGAATGCACCCGAAGGGGATTGAAAACAATCATTCTGGAGAAAAAAAGAATCCCGCGTCACAAGGCATGCTCGGGGATTCTCGTGCCGGATTCAATCAATACCCTGTCGGAACATTTCGGAAACGTGCCGCAGGACGTCCTGGCGGTCCCTCCTCACGTCAATGCCATGCGGATGCATTTTCCGGGCGGCCATGCGTGGGATATACCGATCCATGGACTGATGATTTGGCGGGATCGCCTCGATGCGTGGCTGTGCAAGGCTTCACATGCAGAGGTTCTTGATGAAACAAAAATGAAATCCTTTGCTGAGAGTACTGATGGAGTCGATCTGTTCTGCGTGAAATCGAATGGAGAGCGTCTTCGTGTTCGCAGTCAAATAGTGATTGCCGCCGATGGCGGTTCTTCAAGCATGGTGAAGCAGATTGATCCGCCATTGACGGCAAGATTGACCTGGTATGTTGCCCTGCAAGAGACCTATGCCTGCAGGTGTCATCTTGAGCCGGGTTTCTTCCATTTTTTCGCTTTTCCCAAAATCTCTTTGTACCCTTCCGCGTATGTAAAAGACGACCTGCTGGTGATGGAAGTCGTCATCAAGCTGAAAGACAAGGCCACCCTGGCCATGACCAGATTTAAGGAGCATCTTTGGAAGCAAATCGGTATCGAACAGGCGCGTTTGATCAGGCGGCTCGGATGCAGGGTGACCTATGCAGCGCCAAGAGGATTGTTCTCTTTCGGCACAGAGCGCATCCTCGTTTCCGGAGAGGCAAGCGGTCTCTTGAATCTATTCGGCGAGGGAATTTCCTCTGCCCTGGCGTCGGGAAGGATAGCAGGGAGAGTTTCGTTCAATAGCATCCATCAAGGGATGTCACCGGGGCGGCTTTATCGACAGGAAATTGAGGCGGAAAAAAGAAAGACGATCAGCACATTCAATTACAAAACGCTTCTGTTCCGAGAGGGCAGTGCCTTCAACTTCAAAAAGGGATTGCAGGCTCTGGATTGGAAAGAACGCGTGATTTTCTCTCGGAATCTTTTGAAGTGGCTTCTGACGTTAAAGGGATGAAATAATTTGCGGCAAAGAAATGCGGTCCATGGGTTCGACTTGAGGTTCTCATGGGTTAATCGCTCAACCATAATAAAACCGTAATACTCCCCCCCCCGTTGTCAAGAAATCGTCTTGACATACAAAACTGTCTTCCATATGCTCAACCTATGAAAAGGAACTTCTTATCAGTGCGCGTGATTTACCCCGCCATCCTGTCTGTGGCCCTGTTGTTGACGACATTCTCCCCCGTCGCCCAGGCCCAGCCTGCCGGATCCAGGGACACGGGCCGAACAGTGTACTCCTTCTCGTTTTCGCCAATTAACCAGTTTGAGTCCGATTTCGGCCAAGGCGGCAGCTTCAGCGTTCAGCGCTACGGGTTTAAATTCGACACATCGACGCCCGTCGCGAACTCGCTGCGCGCAGGCATCAGCCTGGGCTACGAATTCGAGAAATTTCACTTCTCCGGCACGACGGCCTTCGCGGGAGCGGACCCTTGGAGCGACATCCACCGGTTTTCCGCCGGACTGCCCGTCAGCTACCGCATGACCGACACTTGGTCGCTCTTCATCGCCCCCCAGGTGGAGTGGTATGGCGAATCGGGTGTCGCCAATTGGAAGGATGCCCTCGGCTACGGGGCCATCTTCGCCGTATCCTACCGCGTCAGTCCCGGGCTCACCTTGGGTGCCGGCGCAGGCGTTTTCAATCGCATGGCGGAAACGAAGGGCTTTCCATACATCGCCATCGACTGGAAGATCACAGAGGAACTGCGACTCAACAATCCCTTCCGCACGAGTCCCTCCGGTCCGGCAGGCCTGGAGCTTTCCTATCGGATCTCTAATCGCTGGGAGATCGCGGCGGGGGGTGCCTACCGGTCATTCCGTTTCCGCCTCGATGACAGTGGAGTGGCCCTCAACGGGATCGGCGAGGTGGACTCGACGGTGGGCTATGCAAGGCTGACATACCGGATGAGCAGGGACTTCCAGCTCGATCTTTACGGAGGGGCGGCCTTCAACGGCAAGGTGCGTATCGACGACAGCAACGGCAATGAACTGGGCTCCGACGATTTCAAAACGGCACCCATGACGGCCCTCTCTCTGACGCTGCAGTTCTGATCCCTGCGAAGGGTCTTTCCCTTATATTTCGATCCCTTTCGGGCAACGGTGCAAGGAGGCTGGGGTACGGCCCTCCCCCGGGATCCATCGGCGATTGCTTCGACAATGCCATGCGCAAGAGCTTCTTTGCCGCCGTGGAGTGTGAACTTCTCGAATGACACCGGTCGAAGCGGCCGGCGGCGCCTTCGGGTTTACGCGGTCGATCCTAATGAGAGCCGGTTTTGGATAGACGGCGAAGACGCCGGGTCGGCGGTTCATGATAAGGGGGGCGACATGCTTTCACTATCGTTTGACAGGCGGCAGTTCGTTCAGCCTGAAATGCGTTCTTCGAAACCGCCCGTTATGTCGATGACGGTTAAAAAGGTAATCGCTCGGACAAAGACATTGCTTTTTATGCTGGTCATGTGCGCGCTTGCCGCCGGGTGCATGGCCGGCCTTCCGAAGGGTCCGATGGTGGGTCCCGGGACCTATAAAAACAGCGTGGATATCGAAATCAACGGCTTTCGCCGCACCTATCTGATCCATGTCCCGCCCGGCTATGCTCCCGATATTCCGCTTCCGCTGGTGGTCGTCATTCACGGGGCATTTGACACCGCAGAGGGAATGGAACGGGTTTCAGGCTTCAGCCGGCTCGCGGACCGCGAGGGCTTTATCGTCCTCTATCCCAACGGAATGGGCCTCTTGGGGTTCCTGCAACACTGGAACGCCGGACACTGCTGCGGAAAGGCTGCGGACGACCAGGTCGACGATGTGGGGTTTGTGGCCGCGACTATCGAGGATGTGTGCCGTCGGCTGAGCGTCGATCGCAACCGCATCTACATGGTGGGGTTCTCCAACGGCGGCATGCTGGCCTATCGGTTTGCGGCGGAAAGGGGTGGGCTCCTGGCGGCGGTTGCGCCCATGGCGGCCTCAATCGGCGGGAGACCGTCGCAGGATCTCCCGGAATGGCGCATCCCCGAACCTGTCCAGCCGGTTTCCATGATCCCCATGCATGGGTTAATGGATGACGACATTCTCTATGAGGGTGGCCTCAGCCGCCACCGCGGAGGAACGCGCACCTACTGGTCGGTGGAGCAGTCGGTTGAATTTTGGGTTGCGCAAAACGGGTGTAAGGCGCCCCCCGTTATCCAGAGCTTGTATGAGGGAAAGGTCGTTTTAAAGGCGTGGAAGAACTGCGCGAACAAAACCGAGGTAGCGCTTTACCTCATCAACAACTGGGGCCACGTCTGGCCGGGCAGCTCTTATACGGCCGCTTTGGCTGCCGATGATCCTCTTAAGCATTTCGACGCCGCCGAGGTCCTGTGGGCTTTTTTCAAATCCCAGCGACGGCAGGCAGAGGGATTGCGATCCGAATGATGACGCGGTTTTTCCGTATGCCAGCCTCAGGTGGGTTTCCGGGTCGTTTTTTACAAGAGCATCCGCGTCGCCCAGCGCATGTAAATGGCTGAATATTTGGCCCAGGCCAGATACATCCCCGCCATAAAGACCAAATGTGAAAGGCCGTCGGTCAAGGGCCCGCCGATGATCGCCACCAGAGGCTCTTGAAGGTAGAGGACCAAGGCGGCCAAGGCGCTGACGGCCAGCCAGCCAATGACGTAGCTGAAGTCGATCAGGAATACCCCAGGGATGATTACATCCAGGCATGACGCATCGCAAAAAGAGGCAAGCCGAAGAGTTCTGCCCGGATGGCGCTCAAAAATGCCTTCCTGACGGATGGCTCGACCGAAAAGTGAGCCGGCAGCTTAAAAATGACTGTCACCAATACGCATTCTTCACAAAAAGCTATCGCCGCCCCCCGTCTTTCGATGGAATTATCCCTTGACACCAGAAAACACCACACCTATGATCCGAGCCGTCAGAAGCAATGTCTTATCAATCAATGATCGCCCCGGAATGAAATTGATAAGAAGAATGAATTAATGATCCCGTTTCATCAATCACCAACAGCGACAGCGCTACAGAACCTATATCTATTTTAACAATTTTCAACATATTCATTTTAAAATCATCTTTAGTAATTTCATCCCCGGATTTTTATCGGGGTGGGCTAAGGCCATATCGAAGCGGACGGA
>JAFGRP010000141.1 GCA_016935075.1 Deltaproteobacteria bacterium
ATTGCGCAGTGCCTGGTCAATCCTTATTGCCGCGTACACATATTGGGGCAGAATTTTCCGTTGTCTCAACAGATCGTGGACTACCTTATGGAGAAAAAGGTGGGAATCATCCAGTATCTTTGTCCGGAGACGACGGCCATGGGGCTGATGCGCAATCCCCAGGGCAGGCAACAGTATGATAGTATTTTTTTCCGTGACCATTGCAAGGACCTGTTAAAAACCCCCTTGTTGATGGTTAGGGAATTCATTAAGAACAAATACCGCTTAACCTGCTTTCTGGGGTTGGAAAACAGCCCCACCTGCGGCATTCACTGGGGCAAGCATAAAGTCAACCGGTATCAGACGGAGTCTCCCAATCCGGTGGATCATCCTTCCCCCGATGAACCTGTCCTCATGGGGATTATGGCCGAGATCCTGTCTGAGGAACTGGCAAAGGAAAACATCAAAGTGCCGTTCTTGGAGTTTCCCGCATTGTCACCACAGGATTCGGACAAAAGAAAAACCTTCTGGGAGGATTTTCGAAAGACCGTTGAGCCTGGCGTTGCGGAGGGGAAACATGCAGACTAAGCCTTCGCATTGTGTGAGAAATTAGAGGGAAAATGATGGATATACAAACTCAAATTTTTTATACTTTCCCTATAAAAAAGCAATGTCTTATCAATAACTTAATTGTGTAAAACACAAGTTCTAGCATGCGACTGGCAGGCCGGGGGAGAAAACCCCCCGGTGACCCGATTGGCAGATAAGTGCCCGCGATTTCATATTCCCCGTGACAAGGCTTCCCAGCGCGGATGCTTTTCTTCGTCTTAAATGTCGGGGACGGCCCTCCACCATTCTACTGCGGGAGTCTCCACTGTCCGCGGCCAAAGAATTGGGGGGCGATACTCTTGCGCACGCTTTCTATCGCCACCGCAATGACACCCGGGAGCAGCGTCCAGGCTAATTCCACCATGGTCAGAGGCTGGGTGTGGAACACCCTGTTGGCTGCAGGCAGATAGACCACCAGCGCCTGCAGCCCAAGGCCTATCATCATACAAACAAGCAGCCACGGGTTGCGGAAGAACCCAAGCCGGAGAACGCCTTTTTCCACAGAACGTGCCTGGAATGCGAATAACCATTCAAAAATCACGATACTGGTGAAGGCTACCGTTTGGCGTATTTTGTGTGCAGTCTCCGCATCCGCGCCTGCGGGCAGAGGCGCATGGTGGAATATCCAGGTCACCAGCAGGCTCATGCACAGTCCCGTGAGTCCGATACGAAGAAGCATTCCGGGATAGAGCAACCCGACGCGTGGATCGCGGGGCGGCTGATTCAATTCGTTACCGATCCCGGGCTCCAAACCCAGCGGGATGGCGACCATGGCCCCCGTAACGAGGTTGATCCACAGAATCTGAATCGGCTCCAGGGGAGATTCACCGTAAAATGCGACGCTCAGAAAGAGGGTCAGCAGTTCGGCGGTACAGGTCAACAGCAGAAAGAACGTGGCGTTGCGAAGGCGATTGAAAACGATGCGGCCCTCTTCTACCGCGGCAACGATGGAGGCGAAGTTGTCATCGGCAAGCACCATATCCGCTGCCTCCTTGGCCACATCGGTGCCCGTAATCCCCATGGCAACGCCGATATCGGCGGCGTCCAGTGCGGGGGCGTCATTGACCCCGTCACCGGTCATGGCGGCGACATGGCCGTCACGTTTCAAGGCGTTGACGATGCGCAATTTATGTAACGGTTCGATGCGGGCATAGACATTCCTCGTGCGGCTTTGGACCAGAAGTTGATCATCGTTCATCGCCTCGATCTCGTGGCCGACAAGGGCCGTGTCACAGGACTCGCAGATGCCAAGCTGAGCGGCTATTGCAGCAGCGGTGAGGGGGTTGTCGCCGGTGATCATCGCGACGCGGATTCCGGCCTCCCTGCACGCCTGGATGGCCAGGCGGGCCTCTTCCCGCGGTGGATCAATCATCCCCACAAGCCCCAGGAGGACCAAGCGACCTGTGAGGTTGGCCGGGGCGATTTTGCCCAGCTCAATTGGGTAGGGCGCGACGGCAATGGCCAGCACCCGCTGTGCCTTGCCTGCCATGTACCCGTTGGCCTCAAGTACAGCGCTCTGTGCAGCGGCATCCAAAGGCTGCACGCCTTGCGGAGTCATAACTCCGCCGGACATGGCTAGCAGTCTTTCGACCGAGCCTTTGGCGTAGGCCATGCGCCGGCCGTCCTCGGCATGCAGCGTCGCCATATACTGCCTCTCGCTTTCGAAGGGGATTTCACCGAGCCGCGGCTGTTTCGCTTCGAGCTCTCCCCTGCAAAGGCCGGCCTTGGCCGCGGCGGCGAGCAGGGCGCCTTCGGTGGGATCGCCGAGAATGCCCCATTTCCCCTCCGTCCTGTTCAGAATAGAATCATTGCATAGTGAGGCGACGCGCAAGAAGTGCATCAATCCCGCATCGTCACTCGGATGAACCCGGGTACCCTCCTGGTGGAAGTCGCCGACGGGTTCGTAGCCGCTGCCGCTGACTGTGAGATGCCGGCCCCCAGCCCATATCCCGCGAACGGTCATCTGGTTCAGCGTTAGAGTACCGGTCTTGTCGGAGCAGATGACAGTGGCAGTGCCCAGCGTTTCCACGGCGGTGAGCTTGCGGATGATGACATTGCGTCCGGCCATGCGGTTCACGCAGACGGCCAATACGACGGTGACGGCAGCAGGAAGCCCTTCCGGAATCCCCGATACGGCAGCCGCCACCGCCAGCAGCATAACATCCACCAAGGCCATATCATGGAGCAGCCCTGCGACGGCAAGCATGACGCAGGCGCCTGCAACGACCCAGATCAGCGCGTTGCCGAGCTTATCAACGCTTTGTTGCAGCGGCGTCTTTTCCTTCTTGGCGCCTCGGATAGCCTCGGCGATGCGTCCGATTTCGGTCTGCATGCCGATGGCGGTGACAACAGCCAAGGCCCGGCCATGGCTAACCGTGGTCCCCATAAAGACCATGTTCTTGCGGTCGTGAATGGGCGCCTCCGCAGCGACGGGGTGAGTGACTTTCTCCACTGGCATGGATTCGCCCGTGAAAGTGGACTCATTGATCCTGATGTTGGCGATCTCCAGCAGTCGCCCGTCGGCGGCAACGCGGTCGCCGGCTTCAAGAACCAGAATGTCCCCGGGCACGACTCCGGCGGCATCCATCAGAGCCGTTTTACCGTCTCGGCGGACCTTGGCCTTGGGTGCGCTGAGATCGAGCAATGCCGCCATGGCCTTGCGGGCCTTCATCTCCTGCGCGAACCCGATGATGGCCATGAACAACAGGACGGCGCCGATCACGGCAGCGTCCGTCGCCCCCTTGAAATAGGCCTTTATGCCCGCGGCCCCGATCAGCATATACACCAGAGGATTGGCAAACTGCTGGAGGAAGATCATATACCATGGCTCTACATCCCTTGTCCTGAGCACGTTCTGCCCGAAATCCATCAGGCGTTGCCGGACGGATTCGGTGGCCAAACCGTCGGGACTGCCTCCCGTGGCAGTGAGCGCCTCGTCAGGCGTGAGGGCCCAGGGTTTTTGTATGGACTGCATCATGATCACCTTATCCGTTTTCATGCAACACAACGGGCGTTAGCTCCGCCGTGACCGCCGCCGACGCAATGGATTGCCCCATGCGATTCATGGGCTGTTTCTCAGTCAGTACCGGGATCGACCGGAATCAGAATCTCGTTCCGCCGCAGGAACCAGGGGGTAAAAGGGGGATTGTAGCGGGCCCATAGGGGCTCGCCCGCAATGCTGAGGCCCTGCTCATGAATCCAGGACTCCAGTGCCAACTTGTATCGGAGATAGTTTTTCTCATTCCAGAAGCCGGAGTAGCGAACGGCAGCTATCCGGCGGGCGGGAACCTGACGCAACGTGACTTTGGGATCCTCCGGCTCTGGAAGGGTTTCCAGGGTGTAAGAGGCGGGCATCATGAAGCTCACCGCCCACTTTTCCTGAACACGCTGCTGTCCAACGGGAGCGGTCATCTGGATCTTCTCCCCCATGGGCTTTTGAGATACGGGAGCTGTCATCGTCACTTTTTCGCGTGACCGGTTTTCACCGGAGATGTAGCGAAAGAGTCTGTTGAATGCCCTGTTTCCGGCCTCTTCAAGATCTCCCTCCACGACGGTTTCGGCGAGGATGTGGGGTGTATAATCGCGGATCTCGAAATTGTTGTCTTTTTTCAACACGTTGTACGCAGCCTCTTCGATCGCCATGGCATCCATCGCTCCAATGATTATGATCGCTGCTGCAAGTATAATGCGTATTGTGTGTTTCATGATCACCGCCGCTTTTCAAATATAATCAATCCGCCGTGAATAACCTATGAGATCAACAATTATGAAAATGAATAGGCTGACGACATAGAGCTTTACATAAGGGAGAATGGGCATAAACCGTCCTTTTTCTGAAGTGAATTCAAATAACATTGTCCGGCTGAATGGATATAAGCTTGCTTTAAATATAGGGCGCTTTATCTCAGGAGTCAACATTATTAATCGCATCGTATTGCCGGCATGTGTCAGCAGGATTTCTTGACAAACGGGGATGCCGTTCCTATATTCCGTCTGTTACTTATCAAACAAGATATGTGGCAGAGGTTCAGGAGATATTGGTCATAAACATTATGGAGGTGGATGATGACGCTAAAAGACTATTTTGACAACGCAAAGGGATACGGGGTTCTGGCTACTGCCGACGCTGCGGGGAAGGTTAATACCGCGATCTATTCACGCCCCCATGTCATGGATGAAAAAACGGTTGCCTTTATTATGGCCGAGCGATTAACCCATGAAAACCTCAAGTCGAACCCATGGGCCTCCTATCTTTTCATGGAGGCTGGAGGGGGATGGTCCGGCAAGAGGGTTTATCTGAAAAAGCTGAAGGAAGAACAGAACGAGGAGCTCATTCAGGAGATTTGCCGGAAGTGCGACTACTCGCGTTATGAAGTCAAGAATCGGTTTATCGTTTATTTCAGTGTGGAGAACGTATTGCCGCTGATCGGAAGTTAGGAGTTCCGCTGATCGCAGGCAAGTCAAGCCGGAACGAATTGCTCACGGATTGCTCAAACAGTAGAAGATGAAGATACGGGGCAATGACGGCCGAATCGTGTCATCCCGTCTGACAGCATGAGCGTTTCTTATCGAAAAACAGCCCTTGCGGCCATGATCATTGCGCTGGTCCTGCTGCTGGCTTCCTGCATCTTGCCCATCAGGACCTTCGATGAACGGAAGTGGCGGGCGCAAGTGGAGTCTGCAGACCCGGCGCTTCTCTATGCCTCGCATCTGAAAGACGGCCGCTATTTCAATCCCTGGATGCCCATGAATAAGGGCTTCAGTGATTTTCTGCGCTGGCAGCTTTCTGAAAAGACTCCTTATTCTCCGGTTGAGGAAAAGGAGGTTCCCCCAGTCATATCGGACCTCCCTGATCGGATCCGGACAACGCCGGGCGATTTTATCGCCTGGATCGGTCATTCTTCGTTTGTGATCAGAATCGACGGGGCATACTGGATCACCGATCCGATCTTTTCGGAGCGGGCGCTCTTGCCGAAGCGAAAAACCCCGCCGGGCTTATCCCTCGATGCGTTTACGGCTCTGCCCGGCAAGAAAAACGTGATGATTTCCCACAGCCATTACGATCATCTGGATTCTGAAAGCATCCGGCGTCTACCTCCTGAAACGCGTGTCTATGTGCCCATGGGACTCAAGGCCATGATGCATGATCTCGGAAAAGAGGACGTGGTGGAAATGGACTGGTGGCAAGCGGTTTCCTGCGGCGAGCGGTGCCAGGTGGTCTGTCTCCCCGCCCAGCACTGGTCCCGGAGGATCACTCAAAACACCGATACCACCCTGTGGGCGAGTTTTCTGCTGGTGACCCCCGACCGGAAGATCTATTACGGCGGAGACAGCGGCTACTTTATCGGCTACCGGGAAATCGGACGCCGCTATCCCGGCATCGATTACGCGCTATTGCCCGTCACCGCCTATGACCCCCGCTGGTTCATGCATTATGCCCATATGGATGCCCGGGAGGCCCTCGACGCCTTCCGTGACCTGGGAGCCCGTTACTTTATCCCGACCCAATGGGGAACCTTCCGGTTGGGAGACGAACCGATCGGGCAGGCTCCTTCAGCGTTGTCCAAAGCGGCGCAATCCACCAACACCGATCCGGCCCGGATCATGGTCATGGGCATCGGCCAGCTTTTGCCTATCGAGATTCAAGAACCAAAGTTCAAAAAGTGAGATTGAAGGCACTGCCCTCTCGGAATAGAAGCGTTATTCCGCCCGATGCCAGGGCGGAGGAAATACCCTCGCCGAAGAGATTCAGCAGGCCGATTGCCTCTCCGGAAACGAAGATACGCTCTGTGCCGAAACCAAACAATCCTCTTGGCGCTGCACAGAAGTCACCTTTTTATCCGAGCCACCTGATCAAACATGTTCAACCGAACCGGCCGACGAAGGTATCTATTTCCTGCTGCAACCCATCGCAGGCGCATAGTCCCTGAACCCAACGTTCAGGAATGGCCTGAAACCCAAGTGCTGCGCCCAGAATGGCGCCCAGAATCGCCCCTCGATGGCAGTTATCGCCGCCGGCTTTTGTATTGGCTATCAATGCCGCTTCAATGTCGTCCGGATAGCGCGCGGCCAAATACAGCACCGCCGGCAAGGACTGATCGATGTAGCAGGCGGGAGACAGCATACCGCCGATTACGCTCAAATCGGATTGCTGATTGCGCCTCACCTTTTCGACTACCGCTGCCGCCGGAAATCCCAGCCGTTCGGCGGCGGCGCAGGACAGCGGTCCGACCCGCGCATCCGTGCCTTGCAGCAGTCGGACCAGCAAATCGCCCAGCGCCAGCGCGTAGCGTTCGAGTTTTTGAGAGAGGTGGGTCAATCGCAACTGAATCAGCAGCGCCATATCCACCGCCCTCCGGTCGCCTTTCCTCAACGTCGCGAAAATGACCGGTGGCAGCGAGACCAAGCCACCGATGGAGGCGGTGTCGTGACTTTCCGCTCCAGCGCACCGTTCCGGCGGTATGCCGCGGGCGTAATTGGCGAAGAAATCCCGGTGGTAGGACTCGGCATAGGTGTCGTTGTGGCTGTTGGGCGCGGTCATGAAGGCGACATAATCACGCAGGAAATCCGCCGGGTCGTAACGTCCGGCCGCGTTCAGCGCCCGGATCAGAACCCGGACGCACAGCAAGTTCAGGGTGTTTTCACCGGGTCGCATTCCTTGGTGATAGTGGGTGTGGGGCCGGCCCCAAAATGATTTCTTTCCTTTGAGGATCACGCCACCGACGACCTCGCCTTCCTGGGAACCTCGGCCAGCGCGACCGGTGCTGGCCAGGGACATGATGGAACTGGGATGATAGTCCTTGGGCGCTTGGTAGTCGCGGATCGTGCCGAAATCGCGCTGCAAGGCCGCCGCGTCGTAGTACCAGTGAACCGGCATCGCGAGTGCATCGCCGACGAACATCCCCCACAGCGCGCCCCGGACGCGATTATCATAAGCTTCTGCATTCATTGATAAACCCTGTTTCGTTGCTTGCCGACACCCGACGCACGCCTAACCCAAGCAGTCGGGATTCAACCGGCGATTCTTGATTAAAAAGCGTTTCTTGGCTTCCATAGTTCCCAGACTTTTCCAGAATTTTTTTCAGCCTCTTCTTCTCTGGGTAACGTGGGTTTTCCGGGCTGCCAGCCGCAAGGGATGAGTTCACCTGTTTTTTGATGCTGCTGGAAAGCCCGCAGTAGCCGTAGATGTTCGGATACATCGCGCCCTACGGGAATTCCTAAAATTTCGATGGATTGAATGATTCCTTCGGGGTCGATGAGAAACCAGCCACGAAGATCCAGTTTTTTTCCAAAATCATAAATCCCATATTGAATTCCGATCTTTCCGTTTGGGTCGGAAAGCATAGGGTACTGGGCGCCGCCAGGAACCATTCGAGACAATTCCAGCTCGTTCCATTCTTTGTGTGTGGCCACGCTGTCGACACTGAGTGTCAGGATTTCCGCTTCCAGTTCTTTAAAGGCAGGATATTTGACGGCAACTGCCGCCATTTCGGTAGGTCAGACATAAGTGAAATCAGCCGGGTAGAAAAAGAGAATGACCCATTTCCCCCGGTAGTCGTCAAGATGGATCGTTTTTATTACACCCTGGTGATAAGCTTCCGCAGTGAAATCTGGAGCCGGCTTTCCAATCTGAACAGTCATGATAAGCATCCTCCGTGTGCTGCCGTTCTATTCCGTCCACCCTCCTCCAAGGGCTTTGTAGAGAGCGATAAGGGCGATGGCTCTGTTCTGCCGGCTCTGTTCGAGTTGATCCTTCGCGCTGTACAGGGCCGTCTCCGAGTCCAGAACCTCCAGGTAACTCTGGACACCGACCCGGTATCGTTCTCTCGCCAAAGCGAATGCCAGAGCATTGGCGTCTACGGCATTGGCCAAAGCTTCCGCTCTCCGCTTTTCCTGTGAAAGAATCACGAGGGCATTCTCAACCTCCTCCAAAGCATTCAGAATGCTTTTTTCGTAGCGCGCCAGAGCCTCCTCGCGAGCGCCCTTATTCGCTTCTATATTGGCGGTAATGCGCTTGAAATTCAGAATGGACCACCGGATGCTGGGGCCGATGCGCCAGAAATTGCTGCCCTCCCGCGGGAGTTCATCCATCTTGGTGTTCTGATATCCGAAGGAACCGGTGAGAGAAAATTTTGGAAAGAGCTCGGCCGTCGAAACGCCGATCCGGGCGGTTGACGCCGCAAGTTCCCGCTCTGCTTTACGAATATCCGGTCTGCGCCGCAGAAGTTCCGAAGGCAATCCGGTTGGAAGGTTTTCCGGAACGCCCGGTAACTTTTTCTGATCCTCGAATTCCGAAGAGAGGCTCATGGGCTCCTGTCCCAAAAGAAGGGATAACCGATGGAAAGAACTCCTCAGGCCATTTTCCAATTGAGGAATTCTGGATTGGGCGCTGGCCAAATCTCCTCTCCCCCTGGCCACATCCAGTTCACTGACAAATCCGGCGCGTAAACGGGATTCGATCAACCTTAAGTTATCTTGTCGAATTTCGACTTCTCTGCGGGCGATTTCAATGCGCAACTGCTGGCCGCGAAGTTCAATGTAATTCCGGGCTACCTCCCCTTGCAAAGTAACCAGCGCGTTGCGCAAGTTTTCTTCAGAGGCCTCCAAGTCCGCCTGCGAGGCTTCGATTTCCCGCCTCACCCCTCCAAAAATATCAATCTCCCAGGATGCATCGAAACCGACGAGATAAAGATCCGTTTCCCTTTTCCCGACGGATGCGGAGGAAGCGCCGAGGCCATCGGATGACTGTCCCGCGAGCCCGGATTCGGTGCGACGCTGTCGCTGATAGCCGCCGGTGAATTCACCTTCGATGTATTGTCTCGATTCGCGATCCAGACTCAAAGCCCTGGACTGGCGGACACGGGCCTCGGCAATGCGTATGTCCAGATTCCCTTTTACCGCTCGGTCGATGAGGGAATTGAGCACCGGATCGTTGAAGATCTTCCACCAGGCGGTTAGAAGTGCAGCAGATATCGGATCGGCAGTGCTGATTCCCTTTTCGAGGGAACCAAATTGCCGGGGGACGGGTGGATCGGCGCGTTCGTAGTTGGGACCCACGGAAGAGCACCCTGCTGCCGATCCGATCAGGATCACTAAGGCCAGGAGGCTTATTTTCACGGCTTCTTCTCCTTCAGCGGCGGCTTTTGCACTGGAGGAGATTCGGCTGAGCGCGAGGTGCGGTCTTCGATAAAGACATCCATCTGCTGTCCCGGATAAATAGGGAACTGGCCGCGCCTGAAGCTGTATATCACTTGCATGACCCGCGTGTCGACGCGTTCGTTGCTGTCCCCGGTGAGAGAACGTTTGGGGACCACGTAGGACTCCACATACTCAAACTTCAGATCGGTCTTAAAGTTCGGTTGGCCGCGAATAAAGGCGGTAGCCGGTGCGTCGCGCATATAGCGCCACGCATCGTTCTCGTCGATATCCACGCGCACGTGAAGCCTGTCGAGATTTCCCAAAAGGAGCAGGGGTTGGGCGAGCACACCGCTCTGCGCAAATTCGCCGGGGCGAATGTTGATCTGCAGAATTTCTCCGGCCACCGGGGCGCGTACCGTCAAACGTTCGATCTCCACGCGCGTCAACTTGACTTCGGCTTCGGCCCGGGCCACATCCGCATTGACCACCTCGATGTCTTGTTTCCAAGAACCGGCTTCAAGAAGTTGCAGGTCCGAGCGGGCTCTCGCCAAACGCGCTTCCGCCGCCTGCACGGCATAGCGTCGACGATTTAGCTCCTCCAGGCTGATGGCCCTCTTATCCGCGATGCTTTCGACGGTTTTGAGCTGGAGGCGAAGATCTTCAAGGTTGGCATCGGCTTCTTTGACCTTTTCATGGGCCGGGGGCAGCTCTTCCTGGCGCGGAGCTTCTTGCAGGCGTTTCAGACGGGTTTTGGCCTCAAAGAGGGACGCTTCGCGAACGTTCAGGTCGGCCTGCTGTTTCCGGTCGTCCAGCATAAACAAAGGATCACCCGCCTTGACCCTGCTGCCGACCGAAACGAATACACGCGTTACAATCCCGGATACATGAGTGCCGATGGCGATGTTGCGGGTGTTTGCTTCCACGATTCCCGATCCGGAAATTTTGGTGGAATAGGGTGACTGTGCCGGGTTTGCGATGGGTTTGGAAGGGGGAATCGGTTTGGAGCTCTGCAGAACAGTCCAGATCGCGAAGAGAACCCCGGCAATAGCAAAGGCTGGAACAAGATATTTTCGGATCATTTTCCCTCCCGAACCTGATATACCCGGATCTATCGATTGGTTTCATTCGTAAAACTAGGCACTCGCTACCTGCGACTCTATCAAGGTGATACGTCCGTCATCCATGCGCGCAATACGGTCGGCAAAATCAAAAATCCGGTTATCGTGTGTGACGATGATCAGCGCGCGACCCGAAGACAGAGCGTTATGCCGCAGGCCTTCCATGACCAGCCTGCCGGTATCGGCATCGAGAGCGCTCGTGGGTTCATCGCACACGATGAGCCGCGGCTCGTGCACGAGCGCCCGTGCGATAGCCACTCGCTGCTGCTGCCCGCCAGAAAGCTGGTTCGGGAGAGCGTTCATTTTGTCCTTAAGACCCACTTGCGAAAGCATTTCTTTGGCCTTGGCCTGCGCCTGTAAGCGTCCTTCTCCGAGAATGAGTAACGGCACTGCCACGTTTTCCGCCGCGGTCAACGTGGGAAGAAGATTGTAGGCCTGAAAGACGAATCCCACATTCTTTCCCCGAAAACGGATCTTCTTCCCCTGGGACAGGTTCCGCAAGTCATGCTGGAAGACAACGCAATCCCCCTCATCATGGTCGAGAATGCCTGCAATGACCGAAATGAGGGTCGTCTTGCCGCATCCCGACGGGCCGACGAGCATGAGCAGTTCGCCCATACGCGCATCGAGATCAATGCCCCGCAAGGCAAGCACGTGGGTGGACCCGGTAATATACCTTTTGGTGACTCCGCGGCAGGAAACGGCCGCCATTTCCTTTTCCATGATGACGATTCTACCCCTTGAACACGATGGCCGGCTCGAGCTTCATGACCTTGCGAATGCTGATCAAGGCTGAAAAAATAATGATTACGGTTATGGCGCCGCCGGATAAGTAAAGGAGATCGAAGGTCAGACGAAAGGAGAGCTCGGTCCCCTTCATGACATACCCAAACAGCGAAGCGCCTCCCACTCCCAATCCATAGCCGATGGCTCCGACCATCAAGGCCTGCAGGAGAATCATTCGCAAAAGAATGCCGTTGGTGGCCCCCATGGCCTTGAGCGTACCGAAATAACGGAGGTTTTCCAGGGTGAAATTGTAGAAAGTTTGTCCGGCGATGGCTGTGCCGATGATGAATCCGAGAGCGACGGCGATTCCGAAGTTGATGGGAATCCCGGTGTTCTTCATGAAGTAGTCATAGGTCAAATCTTTAAATTCCTGGGCCGTGTAGGCAGCCAGTCCCGTTCTCTGTTCTATCCGCTTGCAGAGTGCTCTATGGTTTTGGCCTTCTTTGGCCTTGACCAGGATGAAAGATAAAAGTTTTCGTTCCCGGGGCGCAAAAGTCGTGGCCCTGCTATAGGTGGTATAGATTACCGGCTGAGACTGAAATGTACGCGACACCCGGCAGATGCCGACGACGACTGCGCGATGATCGTTGATTTCCAGAGTATCACCTACTTTGAGAGGAATGCTTTTTCCACCCGGTTGTTTCGGCTTCCTGGCCAGACGCGTGTTCGCTCCCACATCATCCACAATGATGGCATCTTGCTGGCGCAGATCCTTCAGGCTGCCCTGGAGCATGGCAGGGGGGCCGCCTATGAGCGTGGCGTCGTCCAGACCGAAGACATTGCAAATCTGAAAGTTGCCTCCTTCCAGGCGGGCCTTCAGCAGTCCCTTGTAAAAGGGAACAGCCCATTCCACCCCGTCGATTCCACGGACGCGGAAGAGCTCGGTGTCCTGAAGGGATTTGATGTCGTCAATGAACTGAACCTTGGGATCCATCACCCAGATATCCGGTTGGGACAGATCGGTAATTAATCCATAGGTCCGGGTCATCAAACCGGTAAAAATCGCAGACTGCTGGGTGATGAGAAGAGACGCGAAGGTCAAACCCATAATTATGCCTAAATACTTTCCCCGATCCCCGATCAGCATTTTCAGGGCTATGAAATACATCCCTATGTTCCTTTCGCTATGGCCGTGGGTCTCACTTGGATCATTTGGTCATTTTGTAACATCTTCCTCTTGAGAGAAAATAGCATAGGGTCATTCCAATGGTATGTCAATGCAAACTGGGGGATATTTTTCATCAAAAATCAGGGGTGGCGATAGCTTTGGGCGAGGAGGATTGCCGGCATTCCTTAGCGAGCTGCCGGCTCACTTTTCGGTCGAGTCACCCGCCGGGAAGGCATTATTGAGCGCCATCCTGGCAGACCCACCTGTCACCCTTGATGGTGAGCTTCATGACCCAGCGGAAATAGCTGTTGCCCCTGTGCGTTCTCACATCGGCGATGTCGAACGTGCACGACACGACGGCTTCGGTGGTTGCCAGGAAGTAGGTCTCGATAGTCTTCGCTCCCTTGACCTCCTTGTAGCCGTTCTTGAAGAAGCTATCCTTTGAGCAGAGACTCTTCGCGTCGCGACGGATCACATCCGCCGCAAAGACTCTGTAGTAGTCCCTCAAGGTCTCGATGCCCGCCTTCTAAGGGCTTTACTGCCTTGGATGGATCTCCCGCGTTTTATCGGAGAAACTCTCAGCCTTCATCCAACCCCAAAAGAGCTTTCTTGAGCGACTGATCCAGCGGATTACGGCCAAGCCAGATGGACAGCATGGCATTGGCAAAATCGAGTCCGCTGATGGTCCCCAAAATTTTTCCATTCAGTGCGATCTGTGATCCGATTCCCGGTATATAGGTAAAGGAATATCTGTCCCCAGGCTTGACATCCCGGTACAGGGAATAGAGTGTCTTGGCGCCTTGATCGATTGCCTCCCTCTGCTCCCGGGAGAGATTGTCCATGAAACCCTGCCGTGTGGACGATATGAATGCCTGGGCGTCAATCGCATGGAAGTACTCGATTACCAGGCTCTTCGGGATGTCCTTGAACACATCTCCAGAGGCATTCCTTCTTTCCAGATAGAGGGCTGCCACATATCCCTTGAACACCACCCGATAGCGGAGCAGGCCCGCTCCAATCAAAGCACAGGTGCGACCGTTGATTGCAACCATCTTGTCGAACACAACCCCTGAGATCGTGATTGTGCCGGCGGATTGACTGGTTCTCAGCCCGGTCTGGGTCATGCCCGGAACGGGCATCAAGATATTTATCAAAAGGATGCTGATGAGAAATAATTTCCAAACATATCTGTTCATCGTTCCCCGTGACATTCCTGTGCAGGATCATAGTCTAATCTTATATTACAATCTGGGTATGCGGTCATGCATTGAGATACCCATCGCTTTCTGATGATATGATTTTTCCATGGGTAACCGACCCATTGAAGAGTGATTATCAATGAATCAACTCTGCGGGCTTTTTAATCCTTTTTGGGAAACCAGGGAATAAAGACACTCGTCCGTCTTTTATAGTCGGTGAAAACCGGATTGTCCTCCATGAACCTTTCCGTCATGGGAACACCGGAAACAAACAGGATGATGTAGGTGATCGTCAGCGGTCCGATGATGGACATCCAGCCCCCGGGTAACGACAAAGCCAGGATATAAATGCCCCACCACATGGTGACCTCGCCGAAGTAGTTTGGATGCCTGGAATAATGCCAGAGACCCCGATCCATAACCTTCCCCCGGTTGCCCGGGTTCTTGAGGAACCGGTCCAGTTGCCAGTCCGCAAGCGACTCGAAGAAAAATCCCAGCAGCCACAGCATCAGACCCGCAACGTCCAGGATGCCGAGATCACCTGCGGCATAGGTATTGATGAAGAGCACGGGTGTAATGTTCAGCAGCAGGATAAAGCCCTGCAGGAGGAAGACCTGGAGATAGCTCCTGAGGACAAAAGACTTCCCCCATTCTTCCCGCCACTTCCGGTATCGGACGTCCTCCCCTTTACCCCGGTTGCGCAGATGGATCCGGATGGCGAGCCTGAGCCCCCAGATCAACACCAGTAGATTTACGATCCATTGCCGCGGGGAAAAGGAACCGTTCAAGAGAAAAGTGGACCAGGCCACGATGATGAATCCCGTGCCCCAGGCGACATCGGCAATGCTGTTGTCCTTTCGTTTGAGGGCGAACAGGAACCATGCCGTCATGTACAGGAACAAAATCAAAGCCGCGACTGAAATGGTCTGAACCAGTTCCATGGTGCCACCTCCCTGGTGAAACTGCCCGGCCGGAGCAAGGGCTGTGAAGGATCCTTTCTCAGGGCATGAGCCATCGGCCGATGAAAAAGCTCGCCGCCGCAACACTGGCGGTAAGGAACACGCCCCAGACAATATCGACCCATACGACAATGACCGGCCAGTCCTTAAGCGTCGCCAGATTGGTTAAATCATAGGTGGCGTAGGCGAAGAAACCGAAAAGTCCTCCCAGAAGGACTGCCTGCCACGGCGAATTTTTGTCCAAAGCCGGCATCGTTGCGAAGAACAGGATTCCCATAATGTAAAGCAGATAGAAAATGATAGCGGCAGTCCAGTTGACGTCCGGCCGGAGCAGATGACCCAGATTATTGCGATAGAACCCCTTGGCCACAAACCCGAGCCAGATCATATCGATCGCGAAGAATATGGGAATTGTAAGGAGATAGAGATAGATAACTTTCATCATGATCCCTCCATTCTAGTCATAAACGTTTCATGGGCCACTCCATTTTCAAGGAGCGATGACAGCGGCGCCATTTCTGTGAAACCTCTTTGCCAGCCAGACCAGAAAGGGTGTCATAATCCCCCAGCCCACCGCCAGCAGGAGGATCCCGTTGACATCCGGCAGCGCCAGCGTCGCTCCCAGTCGAGCGCCGCCGAAGTAGGAACCCGCGCCCCCGACAGCTCCGAAAATGGCCGCCAGCAGGTAGCGCCCCTTGAGCCATGCCAATGAGACGTTGAGGGTGGCGGCGAAATTGAGCCAGAGGGAGACCATCCAGGGCTGGCTGAGCGGATAGGGAAAGATATGTCCCCGGGGGGTGACGATTCCGGCGGCCGACAGCGCCGTATCGAAGCAGAAACCGAGGGTCCCGGCCACAAGCATCAACGTCAGCTCACCCCGACGGTCGTCGGTAAGAGCGAAATGCACCGACAGCACCAGTGCCACAGCCAGCGGCCCATACCACTCGTTTCCCCTCGCAGCTCCCAGGACGGCTGTGAACCAGGCCACCTGGAACAGAATGATGTTGAGGAGTTTCCTGCCCATCACAGTCCCTGTCTTCGTGTTTAAGGCCGGCATTGCGGAAATTCGATCAGCTTTGATGTATCATGATCCCGTGCTGCCCGAAGGGCCAGGATCGGCACCAGCAGTATCAGTCCGGCGTAGAATTCGTAATGATTGATAAGGACTTGCTTTCTACTGTTCGAATACTATTGGGAGGCTTCTTGTGTGTCAAGAAAAATGTGACAGAACTTTCCACCTCTCACCTTGACACTTCCTTCACGTCTGTTTATAGTGACATTATTTCGCTGGTAATTCCCGTCATAAACTGCTCACTGTCAAGCATTGTTTTCCCGAAGATGAAAGGATATTAATTGATGGAAAAGTCCGTTTGGGAA
>JAFGRP010000142.1 GCA_016935075.1 Deltaproteobacteria bacterium
TCCACCGGATCCTCCACCGTCCAGATCTTCACATTGGGACGGTTGAGCAGGTGCAGGGCGGCATGGGCCGTGGTGGTCTTTCCCGATCCGGTGGGCCCCACGAGCAGGATCAGGCCGTAGGGCTTCTTCAAGATCGCCTTGAATTTCTCCAGCGTCTCAGGGGCCATCTGGAGCTCATCGAGAAGGAGGATCTTGCCCCGAGTGAGGATCCGCAGCACCACGTCCTCCACATAGCCCTGGGTGGGGATGGTGGCCACCCGCAGTTCGATATCCCCGGAGTCCGGAACCCTGTGCTTGATCTTTCCGTCCTGGGGAAGCCGCCGTTCAGTGATGTCCAGATTGGACATGATCTTGATCCGCGAGACGATGGCGGAACGGTATTCGTAGGGAAAGTTCTTGTAGAGGATGCACTCCCCGTCGATCCGGAAACGGACGTTCATGATGCGGTCCCGGGTATCGGGTTCAAAGTGGATATCCGACGCCCGGCGCTTGTATGCCTCGTTGATGACGTCGTCAACCAGCTTGACGATATTGTGGTCCGATTCGGAGATAGAGGCATCCTCCCCATTCCCTTGATATCGGATCGGGGACTCCGCCTTGAAGAAATGATCGATGAACAGCAGAATGTCTCTCTTCGAAGCAATGCAGTACTCCACCTCTTTGGTCTTGAGCAGGCTTTCGATGGCGTCCCGTTTCAAAATGTTCTGGGGGTTATCGATGAGCACACAGATGCGGCCCTCCCTTTTTTCCAAAGGGACCCAGAGCTCCTGGCGGAGATATTCGTATTTCAGCAGGGACAACAGCGTGTCCGGCGCCGGGATGGTTTCGTCATAACGGATTTCACGGTAGGCGACACTTCCCTCCGCCCTCTCATGCTTTTCCTGGTGGGGAAATTGCTCCTTGCCTGTTTTGGATTGCATGGTCTTCTCCCTTCATGCTCCGATTGCGAGGATCTTCCGGAGGAATTGACCGGTGTAGGAGTTCTCCGTGCGGGCGACCGCCTCCGGCGTCCCGGTGGCAATGATCCGGCCGCCGCCGGGTCCGCCCTCCGGCCCCAGGTCGATGATATGGTCGGCGGATTTGATCACGTCGAGGTTGTGCTCGATCACGACGATCGTGTTCCCCATATCGACCAGGCGCATGAGGACATCGAGGAGCTTCTGGATGTCGGCAAAATGGAGGCCGATCGTCGGCTCGTCGAGGATGTAAAGGGTGTGGCTGTTCATCCGCTTTCCCAGCTCCCGGGAGAGCTTGATCCGCTGTGCCTCGCCGCCCGACAGGGTGGTCGCGGACTGGCCGAGGCGGATGTAGCCCAGACCCACGTCGTAGAGAAGCCGGAGCTTCGAGCGGATCGCCGGAATGTTCTCGAAGAAGACGAGCGCCTGCTGGACGGTCATATCCAGAACCTCGGCGATGTTCTTGTCCTTGTAACGGATCTCAAGAGTGTCCAGGTTAAAACGCTTCCCGTGGCAGACATCGCAGGTCACGTAAACGTCCGGCAGGAAGTGCATCTCGATCTTGATCAGGCCGTTCCCCTCACAGGCCTCGCAGCGCCCTCCCTTCACGTTGAAGCTGAACCGGCCGGGTTTGTACCCCCTGAGCCTGGATTCGGGAAGACCGGCGAAGAGGTCCCGGATGGGGGAGAAGATGCCGGTGTAGGTGACCGGGTTGGAGCGGGGGGTGCGTCCGATCGGCTGCTGATTCATGAGGATGATCCGCTCGATGCCGCCCAGATCGGCGATATGCCGGACCTTCCCGCCGCCCGTGCGCTCCTGGTTCAACCGCCGGGCCAGCGCCTTGTAGAGCGTCTCGATGACCATCGTGCTCTTGCCCGAGCCGGAGACCCCGGTGACCGCAGTGAAGACCCCGACGGGGATCCGGATGTCCACATCCCGGAGGTTGTGCTCGTTCGCCCCCTCGAGAACGATGAACCGCCCGGTCAGAGAGCGCCGCTTTTCGGGGATGGCGATGGATTCCCGCCCGGAGAGGTAGGCCCCCGTCAGGGAGACCCCGCTCCGGCAGATCTCCTCCGGCGTCCCCTGGAAGACGACCTCTCCCCCGTCCACACCCGCCCCCGGGCCGATGTCGATGATCTGGTCGGAGGCCATCATCATGTCCTGGTCGTGCTCCACGACGAGGACCGTGTTCCCCATGTCGCGGAGGTGTTTGAGGGTGGCGATGAGACGGACGTTGTCCCGCTGGTGGAGGCCGACGGTCGGCTCGTCGAGGACATAGAGGACGCCGACCAGCCCCGATCCGATCTGGGTGGCCAGCCGGATCCGCTGGCCTTCCCCGCCGGAGAGGCTCCCCGAAGCCCGATCCAGGCTCAGGTAGTCCATCCCGACATCGAGGAGAAAACGGAGCCGGAGCCGGATCTCCTTCATCACCCGCTCCGTCACGTGGATCTCCTGCGGGGAGAGCGGGATCGCCGTGAGAAAGTCCAGGCACTCCCGGATCGGCATCCGGCAGACCTCGCAGATGTTCTTCCCGCCCACGGTCACGGAGAGACTCTCCTTTTTCAGGCGGGCGCCCAGGCAGGTCGGGCATTCACGGAGGTTGATGTAACGCGACAGGTCCATGCGCACATGAAGAGAGGCCGTCTCCTTGTAGCGCCGGTCGAGCTGGTTGAGCACCCCCTCGAAGGGACGGGTGTAGAAGTAACGCCTTCCGCCCCGGTCGGCATAGAAGCGGATCTTCTCCTCCCCGGAGCCGCGCAGGAGAACGTCCCGGATCTTCGCCGGAAGTTCCTGGAACGGGGTGTTGATGTCGAATCCGTAATGGCCGGCGAGAGTGTCGATCGTCTGGAAATAGTGAAGGGAATGGCGTCCCGACCAGGGGACGATCGCCCCTTCGCGTATAGACATCTCCGGATCGGGGACGACGAGCCCCTCGTCGAAATACATCCGGGTGCCCAAGCCCCCGCAGTCCGGGCAGGCCCCGTAGGGGCTGTTGAAGGAAAACATTCGCGGGGCGAGCTCCGTGATGCTGACGCCGCAGTCCGGGCAGGCATAGCGCTCGCTGAAGAGGACCTCCTCCCCGCCTGCCACGCTGATGCGGACGAGGCCTTCGGAAAGCCCGGAGGCGATCTCCAGGGAGTCGCGCAAGCGCTTTCGGATCCCCTCTTTAATGACGAGGCGGTCGATGACCACGTCGATATCGTGGCGCTTGTTCCTGTCGAGTGTGATCTCCTCGGCGAGCTCCCGGACTGCGCCGTCCACACGGACGCGGACGTAGCCCTCCTTCAGAAGCTTCCTGAGTTCCTTTTGGAATTCCCCCTTCTTCCCCCGGGCGACCGGAGCGAGAATCGTCACGCGGGCGTTCGGCGGATATGCGAGGATCGTCTCCAGCATCATGTCGATCGTCTGGGATTTGATCTCCTTCCCGCACCTGAAACAGTGGGGGACGCCGATCCGGGCAAAGAGTAGCCGGAGATGGTCGTAGATTTCCGTCACCGTCCCCACGGTGGAACGGGGGTTGTGGGCAGCCGTCCGCTGCTCGATGGCGATGGCCGGAGAAAGCCCCTCAATGGACTCCACGTCGGGCTTGTCCATTTGGCCGATGAACTGGCGGGCGTAGGTGGAAAGGGACTCCACATAGCGCCGCTGGCCCTCGGCGTAAATGGTATCAAACGCGAGAGACGATTTCCCGGAACCGCTGACGCCGGTAATGACGACGAGGCGGTCCCGCGGGATTTCCACATTGATATGCCTGAGGTTGTGCTGTGCGGCGCCCTTGATTTTAATGCAATTCATTATAATGGATGATCCTGTAAAAAATCTTATACGCCATGAAAATGGGACGGCTTCGTAAAAAGGCCGCAGGCAAGACGCGCGAATTCCGAGGAATGAGGCGTACTGTTGCGTACGCCGCAATGACGAGGAATGAAGCGCAACGCAGCATCCGGCCTTTTTACGTAGCCGTTATAGTTTGATCTCGATATGCGACCGTTTCCGAAGCTCCTCCAGCCACTCCCCGTACTTCTTTTCCATCTTCTCCCGGTCGATCTTCTCCCGGATCTCTTCCCGGACGCCCTCGATCGCCTTGAGTCCCGCCCCCCGGCGGTCGATGACCTGGATGATGTGAAAGCCGACGGACGATTCGATGACACTGCTGATCTGATTCAGCGGCAGGCTGAAGGCAACATCCTCCACCTCGGAGTGGATGATCCCCCTCTCGATGAAACCGACGTCGCCGCCGGCGGCGGCCTCCGGTCCCTGGGAATATTTTGCGCAGATCCGATCGAAAGACTCGCCGTCCACCAGTCTCTTGTGGATCGCCTCGGCTTCCGCCCGGAGTTTCTCCTTCACGGCCGGGTCCTTTTCCTTCGGCAGCACGAGAAGGATCTGCTTGATCCGAACGACCTCCTTTCCCTCATAATCCTCCCGGTGTTTGCTGTAATATTCCCCGATCTCTTCATCGGTCACCGCCACCCGGGATTTGATGTCCCTCCGGATCAGTTTCATCCGCATGAGCTGATCCCGGATATCCTTCCTGTAGACCTCGGGGGTTATCCCCTCACGCTCCAGGGCCTTCTGGAACTCATGCGGAGAGATTTTCCGCCGTTTCTGCATATCCCTGATCGCATCCGTCACCTCTTCGTCCCGGACGTCAATCCCGGTCTTCCGGGACTCCTGTTCCATGAGAAGATTGTCGATCATCCGGTTCAGAATAACCCGCCTGGTTTCGGCCCTTGCCTCTTCCCGATCCGGCCCCTTGTATGAGGTCTCGAATCTCACCCGATAGGGTTCAAAGGCGATGTTCAATTCGGACAGGGTGATGATCTCATTGTTGACAACGGCCACGATCCGGTCCGCCACCGCGGCCTGTACCGCCGCGCCCAGAAACACCGCCGCCATCCCCGCCAGAACCGCTTTGCCGATTTTCATCGCTATTTCCTCAAATGGGTTGTCGTTTTTTCCATCCGCACCCGATCTCCCCGTCAATGTCCCCTTGAAACCGCCGGCGGAGGACCCTTCTCCTTCATTCCGCCGATGCAGGGCCTCGACGCAGGGCCTCAAGGAAGGGGCCGTTCAATCCGGATCGCGGCCCCGGTTCGGAGTCTTTCGATCCATGCCTGGTAGGCCTCTGCCTCTCTGCGCTTCCTCAGATCGGCGATCACCTTTTCCTTCACATCTGCAAATCTCCGGCCGCCGGCCTCTTCCTGCCCCAGAACCTTGAAGATATGAAAGCCGTATGGGCTCCGGGCCACGCGACTCACCTTTCCGACCGGCAGCGAAAAAACCATCCGGTCGATGGTCTCGGGCATAACTCCCCGTTCGAAAAAGCCGAGATCACCGCCCCTCGCCGCCTCCGGGCCGATGGAAACCTGCCGCGCCACCATACCAAAATCCTCCCCCGCCTTCAATCTTTTCAGGATCCCCTCCGCCCGTTCGCGGTCGGGAACAACAATTTGAGCGACGCGCACCCGCCGGTCCGTGGCGTAGACCTTGCGGTTGGCGTTGAAATATCGCTCCGCCTCCTCGTCCGTCGCCTGAATCTTTGCATTCACATCCCGGGCGATGAGCTTCTCGAGAAGCATCCGCTTCCGCAGCGCCTCCTTCCAGGCGGGAAGATCAATCCCGCCGTCGTCAAACAGTTTGCTGAACTGGCCATTGTAATCCTTCCGGATCTCCTCGATACGGGCAGTGAGTTCCGCCTCATCGACGAAAAGCGAAAGGTCCCGGGCGCGCTGGAGCATGAGCCTGTCCCGGATCAGGTTGTCGAGTACCGCCTCCTTCAGGTTTTCCGTCTGCTCCGCTTTCAGCGGCGCTTCGCCCTTGGCAAGAGCCATCTCCTCCATCAGGAACTTCTCAAACTCCGCACGAGAAATCGTTTCGCCGTTCACCGTCGCGACTGCGGGCACCGGGGGCGAGGACGGTTTCTCGCTCCCGCAGGCTGCAATCAATGAAAGCATAACGATCAACGGGAGTATCCCCCCTTTTCGCGGACTTTTCATACAGTCGTGAGTCATGGCATCACCTATCTGCGGCCCTCAGATCCCGGAGCAGCTCCCGTGCCCGGGCCAGGATCTCCAATCCTTCCAGCCCCGGCATGGGGACGGTCAGCTTGAAATCGGGGGTCAGTTGTACCCCCCGGATTTTCCGGCGGTACATCTCGATGATCCGGACGGGATCGACCGGACTCTTCTCCTGCAGGAATACCGACATCGCCCTGCCGTCGTAGCCCATTTTCCTCCCCTTGAGACCCTGGAGGAGGTTGCGGATCGCGATCACTGCCAAGAGGTTCCCCACCTCGGGGGGGACCGGGCCGTAGCAATCCAGCAACTCTTCCCGGATTCCGTCCAGATCCTCGTCGGTCGCGGCCAGCGAGATTCTTTTGTAGGTCACCAGTCTCCTGTGTTCGTCGGCCATGTACGCCTCGGGGATGAACGCCGGAACCCCGAGATGGATCTCCGGCCGGATCTCTTCTTCCGGCGCCGGCTCTCCCTTGATCTCCCGGATCGCTTTCTCCATCAGCTCCGTGTAGAGCTCATAGCCCACGGCGGAGACGTGTCCGGACTGGGAGATCCCGAGGAGGCTCCCCGCCCCTCGAATCTCCAGGTCGTTGGAGGCGATCCGGAAGCCGGAGCCCGGTTCGGTGAAATCCATGATCACCTGAAGTCGCTTCTGGGCGTCGCGGGAAAGCATCGCCCCTTTCGGGACGAGCAGATAGGCGGAGGCTTCTTCCTTCGACCGTCCCACACGTCCCCGGATCTGGTAGAGCTGGGCAAGACCGAAGCGGTCGGCCCGGTGGATGAGGATGGTGTTGGCCGTCGGGATATCGAGGCCGGCGCCGATGATCGTCGTGCAGACCAGGACGTTATCCTCCCGCCGGACGAACCGCGCCATCGCCCCTTCGATCTCTTTCGGCGTCATCTGGCCGTGGACCACCCCCACCTGCGCCTCCGGGACAAGCTTCCGGACGAGGCGTGCCATCGTGAAGATCGACCGGACGCGGTCGTGCAGGAAGAAAACCTGGCCATTTCGCGCGAGTTCCCGGCGGATCGCCTCGGCGATCACCTCCTCGTTGAATTCGAGGACATGGGTCTTCACCGGCAGGCGGTCTTCCGGCGGGGTGTTGATGATGGAAAGGTCCCGGATTCCGACGAGCGACAGGTGAAGCGTCCGGGGAATAGGGGTTGCCGTCAGCGTGAGGACGTCCACCAGGGTCCGGAGCTTTTTGAGTTTCTCCTTGTGGGATACCCCGAAACGCTGCTCCTCGTCGATGATGACCAGTCCCAGGTTCCGAAAGCCGACGTCTTTCTGGAGGAGGCGGTGGGTGCCGATCACGATGTCCACCGTACCGCGGCGCAGGCCGTCGAGGATCTCCTTCTGCTCGGCCTTCGTCCGGAAGCGGTTGAGAACCTCGACGCGGATCGGATACGGTTTCAGTCTGCAGGAAAAGGTCTGGTGGTGCTGCTCGGCGAGGATCGTCGTGGGAACGAGCATCGCCACCTGTTTCCCGTCGAGGGCGGCCCGGAGCGACGCCCGCATCGCCACCTCTGTCTTTCCAAACCCGGCGTCGCCGCAGATCAGCCGGTCCATCGGCTTGCCGCCGTCCATATCGAGATGGATGTCCTCGATCGCCTTCATCTGGTCCGGTGTCTCATCGAATTCGAAGGCGGCGCAAAACTCGTCGTAGATCCGGTCGGGGACAGCGAAAGCCTCCCGGTCCATCACCTCCCGGGCGGCATAGATGGCGACCAGTTCTTCGGCCACCTCGCGAACCGATTTTTTAACCCGTTCCTTGATGGCCTCCCAGGAGGCGCCGCCCAATTTGTCCACCTTCGGGATGAATCCATCCGGACCGACGTAACGCTGGATCTGATCGATCCGGTCTACGGGCAGGTAGAGCCGGTCGTTCTCCTGATATTCGATCAGGAGGAAGTCGTTCACGATCCCGCCGGCGGTCAGCTTCTGGAGGCCCCGGTAGCGGCCGATGCCCTGTTCCGTGTGAACGACGAAGTCCCCCTCGGCCAGCTCCCCGAAGGACTTGAGGAAATACCCCTCCCGGGCCGGGCGGATCCGCCGCCGGAGGACCTTCTTTCCGAAGATCTCCTCCTCGGAGAGGATGACGAGGTTCATGCCGGGAAGGTGGAAACCCCCGCCGACCCGGCCCTCCCGGAGGAGAAGGGCGCCGGGGGCGCCATCTTTTTCGATTCCGTCAAGGAAGGGATCCGTTTCTTTCCGGACGGGGAGGTTGTACCGCGCCAGGAGCTGGTTCATCCGCTGCATGCACTCCTGTCCGCCGCAGACGAAGACAACGCGGTTCCCTTCCCCGAGCCAGCCCCGGATCTTCTCTGCGAGCGGTCGAAGGATGCCGGTCTCCTCCGCTTCCGTCCCGGCCTCCCCGCCGACGGCGATGTCCCGCTCCAGACGGAACCGGGTGGATGGGAGGGCGTCGTCCCCCGTCCCCAGTGCAAGGCCTTCGAGGCAAAGTTGCCGCATTCCCTGCCGGCGCCCCGAGACCTCCGCTGCGGTCAGATAGGCCGATTTCTTTTCCAGATGGAACCGTTGCCGGTCATGGGCCTTGAGGAGGAACCGGTCAAGGTCGTTTTCGATCTTCTCCTCGCTCTGTCTGACGGCAAGAGGATCATCGAGAATAAGGAGGCCGGTTTCCGGAAGGTAGTCGAAGAGCGTACCGAGACCGTAATCCCCCGAACCATTGCCCCCCGCGGCATCATAGAAGAGGGAATGGAACAGGGGATTCACCGCAAAGCCGATGCCGGTCGCGATCATCTCGGCGAGTTTGTCCTTGACCGCCCGGGGGAGTTCCAACTCATTCGAACGGCGACGGATATTCCGAATGGCTCTTTCTCGCCGTTCGGGCGTAAGGATCACCTCCCGGGCGGGGAAAAGCATGAATTCGGCGAGTTCCTGAATGGAACGCTGGGTGGCCTCGTCAAACGCGCGGATCGATTCCAGCTCGTCGCCGAAGAACTCCAGGCGGAACGGATGCGGGGCGGATGGAGGGTAGATATCGATCAGGTTCCCCCGGACGCTGAACTCACCCTTCTCTTCCACGAGCGTAACGCGGCCGTAACCCCCTTCGGTGAGCTTCCGGACCAGTCCGTCCCGCTCCCGGATATCGCCCACCGAGATCCACTCTACATAGCTCCCAAGGACCTCCCGCGTAATCGTCTTTTGCATCAGGGCGCGGGCGGGAACCACCACAACAAAAGGCCCGTCGTAAGCAAGGCGGTGAAGCACCTCCAGGCGGGCGAGTTCCGTCTCCCGCTGAAATGCAAACATGTCCGTCGTCAGAAGATCCCAGGAAGGCAGCAGAACTGCCTGATCCTCTCCGAGGAAGAGGGAAAGATCCCGAACAGAGGTCTCGGCCTCCTTCTCCGTCGGGGAAATCAGAATAAGGGGACGGCGCAGCTGCCGGAAGAGGAGGGCCGTCAGGAAGGCACGGGCCGACCCTGCCAGGCCGCCGACGGCGATCCGCTGCTCCCCGCCGTCCAGCCGTTCCAACAGTTCCCGCAGGGCGGGATCACGCGGATTCTTTTGGTTTTCGACGATCTTTCTCACAGAAAGCCCCGCAGAAAAGATCCCCTTCGATCGGGCGATTTGAAGCTCCCCGCCCACAGGGCGAGGCTTCCCGGCAAGAAAACCGTCTGTTTTTTTATTGCGCCCCTTGTCCCCGCCTGCAAGGCGGGGCTTGCGGATTGCGCTCCCGGTCGGGGGGAATTCTTTTCTGTCCAAAAAACTTGTTCCCTTTGCCCTCGAAGGATTCGCTGCAGGCATCAGGAGAGGGCGAGCATCCGGTCGAGGGCCCGCTTCGCGGGATTCCGGATCTCCTCGGGCACTCGTATAACATGCTTCATCTCCCGAAGGGAGTCGCGGATATCCTCGAGGGTGGTCAGCTTCATCGTGCGGCAGACGAGGTTGCCGGAGGCGGGAATGAAGGTCTTATCCGGGGACTCTTTCTTCAGCCTCACCATCACCTCCTCATCCGTCCCGAATATGATCTCCCGTGCGGGTGATTTCGCCGCGAAGCGGACGATCCCTGCCGTGCTTCCCACGAAATCCGCCATCGCAAGAACCTCGGTCCGGCATTCCGGATGGGCGGCAAAAGGGGCGCCGGGGTGAAGGGCTTTTGTCCGCGCGACCTCTTCCGGCGTCAGAAAATGGTGCACCGGGCAGTAGCCGCTCCAGGGGATGATTTTCTTGTCGGTAAACCCCGCCGTGTACCGGGCGAGATTGCCGTCCGGGATCATCAGGACTTCCTGGATCTCCGTCAGGGAATTCACAACCTTGACCGCATTGGACGAGGTGCAGCAGATGTCGCTCTGGGCCTTGATGGCCGCGGTTGAGTTGACATAGGCCACGACGGCGGCGCCCGGATGTTCTTTTTTGGCCTCCGCAAGCTGCTCCGGTGTGATCATGTCGGCCAGGGGGCAGCCGGCCTCCGGCCGGGGCAAAAGGACGGTCTTTCCCGGCGAAACGATCGCGGCGCTTTCCGCCATGAAATGGACTCCGGCGAAGACGATCACGTCGGCTTCCGTCCGGGCAGCCTCGATGCTCAGGGCGAGCGAATCGCCAAGGATGTCGGCTATCTCCTGGATCTCCTCCCGCTCATAATAATGGACGATCAGGATGGCGTTCTTCTCCCTGAGGAGCTTTCGGATCTCGTTCTGTAATGTCGCGACTTCCATGTCTTTCCACCTCGAATGTCGTATGCATTGCCTGGAAACGGTTGCAGGCTGAATTGTATTTACTATAATATCATCCGCATTTATTCAAGCAGTAATCTGTTCCCAATGTTGCGACAATACACCCGTCTCGGCCTTACCTTCTCTATTGACATGAAAAACCGTTTCGGATAGCGTCAGCCGAAACTCGAGGAAACAACAGATGAATACCATGATTCGTGTCGATGAGGCCCTGAAGAATATACTGGATGCGGTTTCACCGCTGGGGCTGGAGAAGGTGAATATCCTTGACGCCCTGGGACGGGTAATCGGAGAGGATGTCCATGCCGGAAGAGCGATCCCGCCGAAGGACAACTCAGCGATGGACGGCTATGCCCTTCGCACAGAAGACACCCGCGGCGCATCGGAGGAAACCCCGGCAATCCTGGATGTCGTGGAGGACATCCCCGCCGGATCCATCCCTGAAAAACGGATCGGACCGGGGCAGGCTGCACGGATCATGACCGGCGCTCCGCTTCCGGAAGGCGCTGATGCGGTGGTCCCGATGGAAAACAGCCGGAAGGGAGACGGCCGTGTCGCGATTCTTGTCGAGGCCGAGGTCGGACAGGACATCCGCCGTGCGGGTGAGGACGTGCAGCGGGGGGAAAAGGTGATCTCTCGGGGTGAAACCGTCAGGCCCGCCGAGGTCGGCATGCTGGCCGCCCTGGGGCGCTCCTTTGTCTTCGTCCATCAACGACCGCTCATCGCCATCGTCGCAACAGGGGACGAGCTCGTGGACCTCGATGAGACATTGTCACCGTGGAAAATCGTGAGCAGCAACAGCTATTCGCTTGCCGCCCTTGTTCTCGACTGCGGCGCTGTCCCTATGCAGATTGGCATCGCGAAGGACCAGCGGGAGGATCTCATTGCAAAATTCCAGGCCGCCATGCGGGCCGATTTGATCGTCTCCTCCGGAGGCGTTTCCGTCGGAGACTACGACCTCGTTAAGGATGTGATGAAGAAGGAGGGAAATCGCATGCAGTTCTGGCGGGTCGCCATGAAACCGGGGCGACCGCTGGCCTTCGGCGCCATGGGGGAGATCCCCATCGTCGGTCTCCCGGGGAATCCCGTCTCCTCGATGGTCTCCTTCGAACAGTTCATCCGTCCCGCAATCCTCAAGATGATGGGGCACACGAATCTATTCAGGCGGACCGTCCGGGCCCGCCTCAGCGAAGATATCGACAAGAAATCCAAAATACGCCACTTTATCCGGGCCAGGATCTGCCGGGAGGAAGGCGGCTACAACGTCGTCTCGACGGGTGACCAGGGTTCCGGGATTCTGAAGTCGATGGTCCGGGCGAACGGCCTGATCATCCTGTCGGAAGAAGTCACAAGGGTACGGGCGGGAGAAACGGTCACCGTTCAGCTTCTCGACGATTCCCTCGATCGGATGACGGAACCGGGATTTTAAAACGCAACTCCCCTTCTCCTCCGATCCCGTCCGGATGGTTAGAGGTCATGATTCGTACGGTCTGTCTGCCGAACTGAGATCGCGCCTTTCATTCTAAAACCGGATGTGTTATAGACACGCGCCGGAAGTGCAAAGGTCACTGGTGGGCCTCCCGGACTTCAAATCCGGAGTGGGGGGCTAGACCCCTCCCAGGTGGGTTCGATTCCCATGCACTTCCGCCATTTTATTAGCAAATTTAACTATTCATCGATAAAATTTCTTTAACCTGCCTTTAACCTTCTTTAACCTCGTTGTGATGACCCCGCTTGGATTCGGGTTTCAGGATCCGGGACCGGGCCATCATCTCTCCCCGCCGCCGTGACATCAAGAAGTAGGTATGCTGCCCGCGGCGCTCTGCAGGACACGTCGGCGAGTCGCGGTTTGACCAGGGATGACACAAAGCGAACAAAAAGTTGTGGCAAAAAAGTGGCTTTTTGAGGCCGCGAAAAAAATTATTCGGGAGTCGTTTTCGTGCGTTTCTCGTGCAATGGATGCACTGATCACGCGGTGCAAATAGAAAATGGGACTGGATTGAATTAAGGGAAGAACGGAAAGATAGGGAGTCTCTTATTTTCTTTTATAGATTTCTTTGCGGCGACCGACGCGAAGCACGACAATATCGTTTTTCTCAATATCGAAGATCACGCGATAATCACCGATTCGGAAACGGAAGCTTCCGAGTTCCGGGTCGGTCAGACTTTCGGCGTATTGGAGGGGATTGTCTTTGAAGCGAAGGAGGGTCGCGCCGATGCGCTTTTTGACGCCGGCATCGAGTCTGTTAATATCTCTGACGGCTCTCTGGGTATATACCAGCCGGTAACTCAACGCCCGAATACCTCATCATGGGTTTTAACACGACCAGCTTTATAGTCTGCCCGGGCATCCTTGATGCTTTCCAGGTACTCGGGGGAGGTTGTTGCGAGCAGTTCCTCCAGGAAGTCATCCCGGTCTCTTTTGTTCATGGACTTTACAGCGCCAATGATTTCTTGCCGGGATAAATTGACTTTGATGGCGTTCAACATAGAAAACTCCTTTCCACTTTTCTTCTTCTTAGGTGAAACCAATTTGAAATGACTTTATCATTTTTGGACATTACCTGCAAGCACGCTCCCGCGGTACGAGGAGAGGCCGGTTGCGCTTATCTGACATAAATGCTAAAAGTGAGGTTATATTGGGGGAAGAAGAGATGAGCGACTTGAAAAGATATATCGCCGCCCGGAAAAGGACGGACAAGGCATTCGCAGAGGGGTTCGAGGAAGGTTACGAGCAGTTCAAGATCGGGGTTGTCCTCCGGCAGGCAAGGGAAGCCGCGGGTCTGACCCAGGAGGAGCTGGCCGTGCGCCTCAAGACCCAGAAGACGGCGATCTCCCGGATCGAAAACCATGCCGAAGACATCAAGCTTGCCACACTGGACCGGGTGGCCAAGGCATTGGGAAAACGCCTGGAGGTGAATATCGCGTAGTTCATTATTATCCTCACCCCAGACACAGCACCAACGTCACATCGAGGATCCAATCGGGCCAATCGAAGAAAAACCGATCCAGATCCAGAAACAGCAGAAGCGCAACCACCAGCAGATTCCCCTTGCTGAAAACCAAAACCTCCTTCCGGTCGATGTTCAGCATGTACCCCCTCTTGTGCCGGGTGGCGATCAGCGATTCCAGCTCACCCTCCCGGATCTCCATCCTGCCGGCGTTCGATGCTCTCGTCCGTCCCCGGAAATCGGTCGATTAGACTGCTTCGTCGGTCGATTATCGGTCGATTCTTCATCGATCGGTTTTCTCGCTACATCGGTCAGTTATCGGTCGATTTCGCTGGAATCGGGAGCACATAACTGACGGCCAGACCTTTGCCTTCTGTATCCAACAAACCCATTTCAGTCAATCCCTTGAGGTCTCGACCCGCCGTATCATTTGCGATCTTGAATTGCGCCACACACCCGCGCCTTGTCACCGAACCGGCGACCAGAACTTGCTGAATAATGCGTTTTTGCCGTTCGTTCAGTTTTACCTCCACCGCCGGGGTGACCAGGAGCCGCCTCTCCGGTGCAGAAGGGATCATTCAAGGTGTCGTACGGCATCGGGAGCTAAGGAGAAGGCGCTCTTGAGGCAAATGGATTGCTCAGGCAAAGCAACACATTTTGTTACATTAGTAGAGTGACAACGGCCGCTCGCTTGGACGTTGTGGTACGCAACACGCAAAAGGTAGATGGGTTTTGCAGGCGAATGTCAAGTGGAGGTCTTTCCCTGCCAGGGATCGCCGGGGATCAGGGTCGCCAACCGCTTGAATACCAATTCGGTCCCCTGGGGGAGGTCAAAGCCGCTGCGGGCAGCCACAAGCGGTGCGATATCGGCGATGAATCTCGGATCATCGAGTTTCGCCAGGAGATTTCGCTCGAATTCGGCGCGTGAGACCCTGTGCCCTTCCTTCTCCAGGTAGTGCAAGAAACAACCGACCACTTGCACCGGCTGCGGCTTGCCGGTGGCAAAGGCCGTCCACAAGTCGAACAGATCCCGGCCCTTTCTCCGCTGGTACAGTGCCCGCACCTTGGTGCCCAACAACTCGTCAAGCTGGTAGGTCAGGATGGAGGCACGGCCGGAGAACCAGCGCGACGCGATCTCCATCTCACGTTTTTCGAATCCCAAAACCGTGAAATGTTCACGGGAATTGATCTCCAGCTTGAGCCTCATGGGGGCGCCTTCTTCGGAGGTCATCCGGTGGGTCAGGGTCACCCGGCCCTCGCCCTGCTTGCGTTTCGGAATCCCGAGCCAAGGATTAAGCTTTTCTTGGAGGGCGCTCATCACCGGGCCGATGGGGCCGGGGTGCACTTGCACCAGGTCGATGTCCTCGGAATAGCGAAGCGGCGGCAGATAGAGTTTGAAGAGCGCCGTCCCGCCCCGAAAGGCAAGGTGGTCCTGCAGATCAGGATGGTTGAAGATCTCCACCAAGGCCCGGCAGATGATCAGGTCCTGCTCCACTTGGTCGTTCTGGGTCCAGGGAGCCGCTTTCTTCCATTCGGAGATGAAATCCCGAGGGATCATAGGTCGGGCTCGACTTGGGTGTTGACAAGGAGGTTCCAAGGTTTCAGCCGATTGATTCCTTCAAAAGGGAGCGATGGCGCAAGCGGGGTCGGCGGCGGGTTCTTTATAGTGATGTATTTACCCAGTTCTCTGGTCTTCTCCTTTGCTCCCACCAACTCAAGGAGATACCCCAGCCTCTGCGCCCAGGTGATGGGTGAAAGCCCCGCCAACCGGGCCAATTCCTTTCCCTTCAGCTTCTCAGCCAGTTCCGCCAGTACGGTGGCCACGTTGTCCAGTCCCGCCCCATGGTCTGGATAGCCGACCAGGTCATAAGTCGTCGCCTCCGGGGTGGATATCTTCAAGTACCCCCGCGGGGTCTTGAAATCTGTAATGGGGATCCGGTCCATGTTCTTTCTGGCCACAAAGATCACCCTAATCTGTCCGCAGGTCATCGCCGGTTTGTTCTTGGCGACCACGACCTGAAAGACCTGGGGCCGCTGATGGGCCGCGCCGTGATACTCGGCAGCGCTGAGCAATCCCGCGTAGTACTTCTCGCCGAGGTGCTCCATCAAGGCCGGCAGGAAATGGCCCGCAGGCAAGCAGCCTGCCTTCCGGTATTCGGGAGGGATAATAACATAAAAGCCCTTGTAGGGCATGGCGATCTCGCCCTTCTGACGCAGGCGGCGGAGCGCCGCCCGGGTGGCCACCGCACTAGTCCCCAAAGCCTGTGCCGCTTCGCCGGAACTGAAGCTGTATCGTCCTTTCGCAACAAGGTCGGTGATGAATTGCATTGCCGCCACGGTCTTTCTCCCATATGGATTGCTTTAGAAAAGTAACACAATTCGTTACTTTAGTCGAGTGAAAAAGTGCTTTTCCTCCTCGTTCCATTTTATTGTTACAAATTCTTTCAGGCGGGTGTCAAGACGCTGTGCGGCCTGTTTCAGATTTTCCTCCTTGGTGATGTTGTACCGCTGTAAAATGCTTCGGGTCTTGTGACCGCTGATCTTCATGGCGACCGTTTCCGAGATGCCGGAGCGGTCCAGATTCCTCCAATTTGTTTTTGGCCGATTTGGATAAAGAGATTGCCATGGAGGCCGCCAAGCCGCGGGCCGTCAACAAACTGAAAATACCTGATGCAATGCAGTTGGCAACCGGGTTGATCAACGGCGCTGATACATTCATAACCAATGACGACTCTTTCAAGACGGTACGGGGCCGGATAGAGGTGATCGTTCTTCATGAGTTGACATAGAGGAATTCTTCTGCCCCTCGGTAAAAAGCTATCCATAAATTGGTCGTCATGGAAAAACTCTCCGGAAAGGGGGTGACGCTTCGGTGCAATCCGACCTAATTCCTGATCTAATTCTGTACAAGACCGTCCCGAAGGCCGCCTTAAAAGACAAGATGCTCTATGAATTGCCGGCGCTCGTTGACGCCATCCGCGACGGGAGAGCCCGCGAAAGAGAAATTGCCATCGAGGAACTCAAGGTGCGATTGGGATCAGGGTGTAATGACGCCGGCGGAGTTTATGGTGTAGCTGACTGCCGCCGCACCCGCATTCGTGTTCGACGCCGTTATAGCGAGCGTACTTTGCGTACCCGCAGTAATCGTGAGCGCCACTCCCTGTGTGGCACGATAGCCACTGGCCGTCAGAGCGGCCGCGTCGAATGTAGCGCTCGGATTGTCGGTAAAAAAGGCCTGCGCCGCCGTGTAGGCGTTTTTCAGGTCCGATTTGGACACGGCGTTGTAACCTTTGGCCTTGTACACTGTGAACTGCGGAATGGCGATTGCCGCCAAGATCCCGATGATCGCGATGACGATCATGAGTTCAATCAGCGTGAACCCCTTCCGGTTCCTCTTGTAAAATGCTTGAATCATGACTTGCATCCCTCATTTTCTTGCGGGTTCCCATGTTTTAAAATGTTTCCTGTCCAGTTCACCGTTGGCTTCCCTATCACCCCGATATATGGCATCCCATCTTTCCCATCGTTGATTTACTATCATGCAGTTCCGCAATACCCATGCCACATTCCGTAAAAATGACCCATAAAGGATATTCCAGATTATTCCTAATGATTAAAGGAGATTAAGCCTGACCGTTTCCCTCGGCCTCCTTACCCGACAGCCTCAGACTATCTCTTCAGGCGTTATATTCACGGCTTTAACCTTGATTATTCCATATCCGTCTGCTTTTCCTTGACCGATTTCCGGATTTTGTGGCCCGGTTAAAACATTCGTCGACTTATATTGCTTCTGTGATCTCCGATGCCCTGTCGACATCAACCTTTTTCAGAGACCGGCCATAGATTCTCCGACCAAATATGATTGCCAATTCCTGAATGGTTTCAATTTCTTTTATTGAAAATTTCGACTTATTGTCTGTTATTTCAGCAGTCACTGAAAAACCGCCGGCGGCATTATAACCATGCATTCTTTCAGAAGCAGGGAATTTACTTTCAGGTGTGCCTTCATACTCCAGTGAGGTGGTATCGACAAGTTCATCAATAGATGAAGTCAAAATCGTGTGCCCTCCTTTTCTTAATCCGGCCATCAACTCACTGAGAAGATGGGAGACTTTACTGTAGGGGCAAATTTTTTCAAAAGTAAACCAAAGCGTAACCCTTTTATTTTTTATCATGGGTGACATATCCGGATCAGAAAAAATTTCTCCGATGATACCCAGATGTTTTACCTTGTTATCCATATCCCCATAAAATCGCATTCCAAATGCGTCGGCTTTATCGCCACTCATCCCGAACTTTATTTTCAATACTTTCATAATTTCTCCGCTCCCACAGTATATAATTTTAGAATATTTGATTTATTTTCTTGCCGCCTGCTCACGCCTGCAACACACAAGATGTGCAATTGCATCTGCATTGCCGGGTTGGAGCGAAACGGCCCTTCCGAAACAGAAGACGGCCTCGTCATATCTGCCCTTCGATGTGAGGAGTGCACGATTGTTATTATATATCATAAAATCACCCTGATCAATCGCCGGCGCTTTTTTGAAGCCGGTTTCCGATCGGTCAAGATACCCAAGATTCATGAAAAAGGCGCCCATCGTGCTTTGCAAAAATATATTATTCTGATTGATCTCTGCAGCCCTGTCAAAAATTTTTATGCCATTTCCGATATCGATCTATTTTTATAATATGACCTGCCCCTGTAATCTTTACCATATTTAAAGTTAGAGTTCCGCTTTTTTATTGACAAGCAAGGCTTCGACCCCTAATATTTACATACAGAAGCGGGAACCGTCATGAAAGCGTTAAACAACCGGTTGAAAAAGACGACAGGCTGACAAGACTGGGAAACAGCGTTTGTACTGATTCATGAGAAAGGAGGGAATGGACATGTATCAAAAGGTTCTCGTACCGCTGGATGGTTCGGAGCTGGCCGAGTGTGCCTTGGCGGAGGTCAAGAAACTGTCGGCAGGCGGCTTGGTCCGTGAAGTCGTCCTTTTATCGGTGGTCGTGGTCCCGACGCTGAACGTGGGGGAAGCCATCGACTACTCCATGCTCCGGAAATCTCACTTCGAAAAAATGCAAAAGTATCTCGAAAGTATCCCCTCACGGGTTGCTTCGGAAGGAATCGAGGTTACCACCACAATCCTGGAGGGAAACGCCGCAGAAATGATAATCGACTATGTCAAAAAAAACGCCGTGGACCTGATCGTCATTGCCACCCACGGGTACAGCGGAATGAAGAGGCTGATGTTCGGCAGCGTGGCTCTCCAGGTGCTGCATGATTCATACGTACCCGTTCTGCTGATTCGTCCGAAATCCTTCAAGGAATAGAACGGGCCTGCCGGGCAGGGGAGAGGGTTCCCGACACGCTCCTCTGCCTTAACATTTTTCTCCCGTCCCTGCACCGGAACCTCTTACAGGGAAACCCGGCATTGACGGCCTGAATTGCGTTGATGCGGGAATGCCTTTTCCCATCTGTCGGCGCGGTCCCGGCAAACCGGATTTGCGTGGCGGCAGTCCTGGCGGCGATGATCGGTGGCAATGGAAGGAAGCGGTTAACATTCCCGCAGAAAAATTATCTTGACTTTCCATACCTATCAGGCGAGATTACCGCTCATTATTTTAATCAAAGGAGGAATGTCATGAAAAAATTAACGAAAGAATGCAGATGGATAAAATTGCTCGGGACGGTCGTCTTTTCGCTTGCGGTTTTCACAATGTCAGCCGGCCCTGCGCAGGCCCAGGGCGTCGGCCAGAAGGGCCTTTCCGGATTTTACGTCGGCGCCCTCATCGGTTATGCTACGGGGGAATACAGTTCGGACATGTCGGAACAGGTCGACCACGAACCGACCGGCGGACTCCTGGGGGTTCAAATGGGTTGGAGCCTGTCCTCCGGACCCATGATTTTCGGAATTGACGCCGATATTGCCCGCACAAACATTGAGGGAGAAGACTCGATCACAATGATGGGCTACAAAAGCGATGTGAGCCACGACATAAACTACCTGGGCACCGTACGCGGCCGTGTGGGATTCATGGCAGGCCCGGTGCTGATCTACGGGACAGCCGGATTGGCAATGGCGGATCTCGACAACAAGATAGTCGTATCGTATAATGGTCAGTTGATCGGCAGCGATGAACAGGATAGCTGGCACACCGGCTGGACGGTGGGAGCGGGGATAGAGTATCCGATTACACCAAACTTCTCGGTAGGGGCCGAATACCTCTATATCGACATGGGCCGGGAAGAGGTCACGATGAATATCGGCGGCTATCCGGCGACCGATAAGGGTGATCTGAATTTGAATGTCGCCCGGCTTGGCTTTAAATTCCGCTTTTAAGCACTCACGGTTCTTTGACGCCCCGCTTCATTGAAGCGGGGCGTTTTTTCGTTTTTACTTCCTGATGATATATTCCGCGGCGGCCTCCACTCTCCGATTTTTCTGACGGCCGTCCCTCGTGGCATTGGAGGCAACAGGCCGGGTCAGGCCGAAGCCTTTGGTCGTCAGCCGGGAGGCATCGATGCCGAACTTTTCCACCAGGTATTTCTTAACCGCGCCGGCCCGGCGCTCGGAAAGCTTCCGGTTGTATTGCTCCCCACCGATATTGCACGTATGACCTTCAAGCAGGATTTTGAGGTCGGGATACTTCTTCATGACCACCGCCAGGTTGCCGATCTCCTGATGGAACTCCTTCCGGATATTGGACTTGTCGAAGTCGAATTTGACATTCAGGGTTACCCTTCCCTTCTCCACGATTGCCTTCTCCGTGGCGCTCGGCGCCGCCTGGGGCGCCGCCTGGGGAGCCGCCTGCTGGACCGCCACCGGGTAAGGACAACCGTCCCGGTCCACCTTCACGCCGGCGGGTGTCCCCGGGCACTTGTCAAGATAGTCGTAAACGCCGTCACCATCGGTATCGAGTGGACAACCGTCCCGGTCCACCTTCACGCCGGCGGGCGTCCCCGGGCACTTGTCAAGGTTGTCGACAACGCCATCGCCGTCGGAATCCAGGATGACCGCCTCCGGTCGCCGTTCCGCGACAGCGGTCTTCAGGAAAATCTTTTCAACAAAGTCGGCCATGTCTTTGGGTGCGGAGATGCTGTCCCCCGTCACCATGAAACCGCACTGACCGGCATCGGCGACCTTTTTCAAAAGTTTCTTGCCCTCTTCATTTTCACCGAGTTGAATCGTGTAGATGCAAACGCGATCCCCGTAAGTGTTTTTCATCCTCTGCGCCGCCTCGACGGGTGTGTATTTTTCCATATCCTCGCCGTCGCTGAAGGCGATAACGGCCAACGGGCCTGTCTGGGATTTCAGATCAGCCGCAGCGCCATCGAGAGCGGCGTCCAGCGGGCTGAATCCCAGACCGGATGAAAAAGGTTCCATGGCCTGTGGAAGGGATGACCTGATGTAATCCTTCGGCCCAAAAAGGGATTTCGAGGTCGCGTCACCAAAAGGGCTGAATTGGCCGAAAGCCCTTGCGGCCGCAGCCAGCTTCAAATTGGGAATCGTATCGTTGAAAAGTTTAACCAGGGATTTTTCCTGATTGAACTTGGTGCCTTTTTTATACATTTCATTCATCGATGCCGTCGCATCGAAGATGACTTCAAAGGCATTGATCTTCTGTGCAAGCTGTCCCGATAAAATCTTTGGGTTAAGGTCTACCGCCTTGATGACGGGAGTGACGGCTTTCTGCGTGGCGCACCCCATGAGCAGGGCGAGTACCATGAACGGAAAGATAACCTTGATCATTTTTTTGCTTTTCATATTTCCTCCTTACCCGGATTTCTCATGGCCCGACCTTTCCATACAGGGGATCATAAAAACAGGGATCGGACTGTGTCTGATGATTTTTTCGGCCACACTTCCAATAAAGAAATGTTCTATCCCCGTTCTTCCGTGCGTACCGATCACGATAATATCAATATTTTTCTGCTTGGCGAACTTAAGAATTGCCTTATCTTCACGGCCGGATTTGGTGACGATTTGGACTGTAGTCTCATCCTTGATATGTCTTATATATTTATCGTGATACATCTTTTCCCGATCCGTCTGGAGGGTTGCCTTTACCCTGTCCAACTCCTCCCTGGTCAAGCAACGTTCTAAATTATAATGGTCGCGATTCGTCGGGATAACATGCAGGATATAGAGAATACCCTCGTCTCTCTTAGCAATACCGAAGGCATAATCAAAGGCATAATCTGAACTTTCAGAAAAATCGGTACAGAAGAGCACTTTTTTATATTTTGGATATTCAATCATTTTTTGTTCCTCCCTGTATGGGTTCGCAGTGTATGATTACCCGGGCAGCATTATATGTCAAAACCGCCATTCCCGCGAAAGTGGAAATCCGGAATTTGACTGGATGCCGGATCGGGCCTGCCCATACCTGATACGGAATCCGGCATGACATTTGATATGTTGCATCGCCGGAGTAATACTTCGATAATAAAATACTTTATGACGCGTAAAGAATAAGATGAACGACCTCGTATGTCAATGAAAAATTTTCTTTGAAAATATTTCTTGACTTTCCATCCGTCCTGTCTTATGGCATCGAGCAAGCGGGAATTTATGGTTAATTGCTCCGCTATACAAATGTGCTAAAGTGCCGGAGAAGGACTCATGACCCGCGCTTTGGTGCGGGTTTTCGCTATTTATCAAAAGGAGAGAATACATGCAGATTTCATCGGAAAGCATCAAGGTCGGGCATCCCGACATCGTCGCGGACATGATCGCAGCCAACATCATCGCCACCATCCTCGACCGGGAGCACAAAAAGGGAATGACCATCGACACCATGCCCCACTGCGGCATCGAGGTCTTTCTCGGCAAGGGACTCTGTGTCGTCGGTGGCGAGATCAGCACGCGGGCCTGGATCGATCTGGACAAGTGCGTCCGGGAGACGGTCCTCAGTCTCGGCTACAACGACTCGGCGGTCGGACTCAACGGCAACTCACTCGGCGTGCTGAACGCCATCATCCCCCAATCGCCCGACATCAACATGGGTACCCGGGCCGATACGGGCAAACACAAGGAGATCGGCGCCGGAGACCAGGGGATCATGTACGGCTTCGCCTGCGACGAAACTCCGGAACTCCTCCCCCTTACCTACGTTCTCGTCAGCCGGATGATGCGGGGCTTCGAGAACTGCGGCGACCCGATCTTCGCCCCGGACGGCAAAGGGCAGGTTTCGGTGGATTACGATGAAAAAACGGGGAAACCGGTCCGTTTGGCCAAGGTCCTGATGTCAAACGCCATCGACTACCGATTTACAAAGGGGAAGAACGGCTGCGCGATCGAACGGAAGGCCCGGAAAATCGCCTTTGACTGTCTGAAGGACTGCGTTGACCAAAAGACGGAGTTCCTTTTCAACCCGACCGGGGAGTGGCAGGCCGTCAATTCGTGCAGCGCGGCCGATTCCGGAGTGACAGGCCGGAAACTGGTCGTCCAGTTTTACGGCGGCTACCCCGGCGCCCAGCTCGGGGGCGGCGCGGTCGTAAACAAGTCGCCGGAGAAGGTGGACTGCTCCGCCGCCTTCGGATCGCGCTACGTCGCGAAGAACATCGTCGCTGCGGGTCTCGCCGCAAAGTGCTCCGTGCAGCTCGCCTATGCAATCGGGATTGCCTGTCCCTTCTCGATCTATGTGAACACCTTCGGCACCGGGAAGATCACCGACAAGAAGCTGGAGAAAATCATCGAAAAACTCTTCGATCTGACGCCGGCCGGCATGATTCGGCGTTTTGACCTCCTGAACGGCGACCTCTACCGCCGGATCCCGCGGACCCTTTTCCTGGACGACTATCCCTGGGAAAAAACGGACATGGTGAAGCAGCTCAGGAAGGAAGCGGGGCGGTAAGAAGGCGCCCGTCTTTTCCGGAAGAACTTGAACGTCCTGCAGGCGCTCCGCCTGCAGGACGTTTCCATATCCGGCAAACCGGACAGCGTCGGAGGGGGGAAATGATCGCGCGCTCGGGAGTTCATCTATGAGTCACCCCCGAACATTTTGCGGTCTATACCAAAGAGCCAATGATGAAACTGCGCTTCGCGTCCGGAGGTGATCGCAGCCATCCGCTCGGCGAGCCTCCGTGTGACCGGTCCGGGGCACTCCTTCAGAATCCGGTCTCCCACCTGCCGGACCGGGAGAAGTGTGTTGGTCGTCGCCGCGAAGAAGATCTCATCCGCCTCTTGCAGAGCCCCCGGGTCCAACCGGCCGGCAAAGGTTCCGATCCCCATCGTCTCTGCCACTTCGAGAAGGGTCTTGCGCGTGATGCCTTTCAGAATCGTCCCCAGAGACGGGGTAACCAGCCGGCCCTCCCGGACCAGGAAAAGGGATTCGGTCCCTCCCTCGGCGAGACAGCCTTGCGCATCGAGCAGGATGGCATAATCGAATCCGAGATTCCGCGCCTCTGCCCTGGCCACGATACCGTTCATATAATTGGCCGCCACTTTGGCCTCGATGGGGATGGTCTGCGGATCGAGCCGCCGCCACTTTGAAACGCAGGCGGTTACGCTTCCTTCACCCGCCTGTGCCTGTTCCCCGAAATCCCCTTCCGGATCGAAAACGAAAACGGCCACCCGAAACCGCTTCAGGGGAGGAAGGATCTTGAAGGCGATCTCGGGATAGAGGCCCATCATCTTGATCACCCCCCGCCGGAGTCCGTTGCGCCGGATCGTTTCCAGAACGGCTTCCTGCAGGTCGGCAGCGGAGAGCGGCGGCTCCATCTCCAGCAGGGCGGCCGAGTTTCGGAAACGGGCGACATATTCGTCGAGGCGGAAGACGGCGGGCCCCGTTGCCGTCTCGTGAAATCCGATCACCTCGAAGATGGCCGAGCCCCGCCCGACGCTGTGGCTCATCATATGGATCTTCGCCTCATCCCAGGGGGCATAAGTCCCATCCAGATACACGATGCGTTCCTTCAACATCCTTTTTCCTCCTCAAGTCTCCGCCCGGGTAACAGGCGGCAGCCGTTTATGATATTTTCCCGAACAGGCCCGGAAAGTTGCTGTGGAAAAGGGTGGAAATTTTTTTGATTTCTGCTATCCATAACCGGCGTCCCGTCGGGACCGGATGGTCCGACGGGGCGGACATTATCAGAAGCCCGGGAGGATTACAACCCCTTGGACCCTTGTTTTCACCGAAAAAGCAAACCCCTCATCACGCTGGAGCGTGTCACGCTGCGCAGGGGAGACCGGATGCTCCTCCCCGGGACATCCTGGAAGATCCGGAACGGCGAAAACTGGGCGATCCTGGGACCCAACGGTTCGGGCAAATCGGCGCTCGCCGGGGCCGTCAGGGGCGACGTCCCCCCTGTCCGGGGAAAACTGACCCGTCATGGCCCGGAAGTCGAAGGCAGGCGAATCGGCTCTGTCTCCTTCGAACTCCAGGAGGAGCTCCTGGTGCGCGAGGAGCGCCGCGAGGAGGCGCGTTATTTCAGCGGAAGAGGGCATGATCTCACGGCAGGGGAGCTGCTCCGGGAGAACGACGGCAATCCGGCCGCCCTGAACCGCGTTGCGGACACCCTGGACCTTCATCCTCTCCTTGACCGGAGTTTCCGGGCCCTCTCCAACGGCGAGGTCCGGAAACTCCTGATCGCCCGGGCGCTGCTCCCCTCTCCAAAGCTCCTGATCCTGGACGATCCCTTCGCCGGCCTGGACGCCGGCAGCCGGCGCTCTCTGGCCGCGACCGTTACAAGGCTCATGGAAGAAGGAACGCAGATCCTTCTCGTTGCCCAGCGTCCGGAAGAGGTGATGCCGGGGATTTCGCACGTTCTGTTGATCCGGAACGGTCGCGTCGCCCTCGCCGGGAGGCGGGAGGCGGTTCTGACGCCGGCACGGATGAGACTCTTTGAGGCAAAAGGAAAATCGCTGCCGGAACTCCGCCTGCCCCTCCCGGATGCCGTAAAGCCGCGCCTCCCCGGCGATCCTGTCGTGGAGATGAGAAACGTTCGCGTGGCCTACGGGGAGGCCGTCATCCTCGACGGCTTGAACTGGAACGTCCGGCATGGGGAGAACTGGGCAGTCGTTGGCCCGAACGGCTCGGGTAAATCGACCCTTCTGAGTCTCATTACGGGGGACAACCTGCAGGTCTATGCCAATCAGGTTTCCCTTTTCGGAAAGAAGCGGGGCGAGGGGGAATGCATCTGGACCATCCGGCAGAAAATCGGGGTGGTCTCTCCCGAACTTCAGCTCCGGTACCGGAAACCGGGCTCCGTCCGGGAGGTCGTCTTCTCCGGCTTCTTCGACTCGATCGGCCTCTACCGCAGGCCTGACACGGAGCAGGAGAAGCTCGCGGAAAGATGGCTGAACATCCTCGGCATGAGAGATAAGGCGGACCGGCCCTTTTCCCGCCTCTCCTACGGAGAAAAGCGGCTGGCGCTGATCGTCCGGGCGATGGTCAAATCCCCGGAGCTCCTTATCCTGGACGAACCCTGCCAGGGGCTGGACGGCGCCAATCGGGAACGGGTGCTTGCGCTGATGGAAGGGATCGGGAAAGGGACGGAAACGGACTTGATCTACGTGACGCATCGCGAGGAGGAACTGATCCCCTGCATCCATCATGTCCTGAGGCTGGAGAAGACGCAGCGCACGGTCACAAAAGGCAATCCGGTTTTGGAGAGTCCCGGGTCTGACGATTTCAGGGAAGATTCTCGTCAAGAAGACGGCTGATGTCGTCCGGTTCGAAGGGAAGACCCGTGAACAGCCGCGCCTCCAGCGCCTCCGTCTTCTCCCAGAGGAGGAGGATTGCCCTTTTCCGATCCGGCTCCCGGCCGTACTTCTCCAGAATATACCCCATCCGCTCGCTCAGAGGCACAATCCGGTCATGAAGGACCCGCTTGTCCGCGTAGTTGACGATCTCCTCCTCCGTCGGGCTCTCGGAGGTGAAATAGCGATCCAGGCGGACGTGCTGGCCGACGATGCGGCCCACCTCCGGGTAACCGATTTCGGTAAGCAGTTGCGCCCCCGTCTCGGCATGGTCCTCAAGGGTCTTGAAACTCCGGGTCTTCGTGATATCATGGAGGAGCGCCGCCGCCCGGATCAGCTCCCGGTTCAAACCGTCCGGCTGCAGGTGATCGACAATCAGGAGGGAAACCCGGCAGACCTGCCGGGAATGGGCCACGATATTTTCCAGCATCCCCATCCCGGCGGCCAGCCGCCGGCATTCCGCCTCGGTGGGGATTTGGATTCGCGCTGCATTCATACGATGGTTTATAGCAGATGGGCCACGGAACGGCCAGAAAATTTCATCCGATCGTCCAGGTCGTGGCGTCCGGCGTATCCCGGAGGATCACCCCCCGCGCGGCCAGACCATCCCGGATCTCATCGGCCTTCTGCCACATCTTTGCCGCCCGCGCAGCCCGACGCTCCGCGATCAGGCGCTCGATCTCCGCAACGGGCACCCCCCGCTTTCCCGCCTCCCGCTCCCGGTCCCGAAGCAGATAGTCATCCGATTCCTGCCGGAAAAACCCCAGCACGGAACCGATCTCCAGAAGGGTCTCCCCCGCCTGGAAAAAGACGCCGCGCGAAACACCCGGCTTCTTGTCCGCAAGCGCCGCGTTGACCAGGCGGACGGCGTCAAAAAGATGGCCGATCGCGCGCGCCGTATTGAAATCGTCGTCCATCGCCTCGCAGAAGCGCACCCGGAGGTTCCGGAGCTGCGCCTTCATCTCCCCGTCCTTCTCCGCGGTTCCCGGGGCCGTCTCCGCCCCTCCGGCCGCGGTGTCCCGGAGAAGCTTCAGCGTCGAATAGAACCGGTTCATCCCCTGGCGCGCCTCATTCAGGGCGGCGTCGGAAAAATCGACGGGGCTCCGGTAATGGCTCTGAAGCAGGAAAAGGCGCAGGACCTCGGGATGATACTGTTGCAGGATATCCCGGATGGTGAAGAAGTTGCCGAGGGATTTTGACATTTTCTCGCTGTTTACCCGAACGAAGCCGTTGTGGATCCAATAGCGGGCCAGGGTCTTGCCGGTCGCCCCTTCCGACTGGGCGATCTCGTTCTCATGGTGGGGAAAGACCAGGTCCTCACCGCCCCCGTGGATGTCGAAGGTCTCGCCGAGGTAGCGCTGGCTCATCACGGAGCACTCAAGATGCCACCCCGGCCGGCCGCGGCCCCAGGGGCTTTCCCACCCGGGCTCCCCTTCCCGGTTCGCTTTCCAGAGGGCGAAATCGAGGGAATTGTGTTTCCTGTCGTTGACGTCGATCCGGGCGCCGGCCAGCATGTCCTCCAGGTTCCGGCCCGAGAGTTTCCCGTACCCCGGAAATCGTTCTACCGAATAATATACGTCCCCATCCATGGGGTAGGCCAATCCCTTTTCAATCAGGATGGTCACGAGGCGGATCATCCCGTCGATATTCTCCGTCGCCCGGGGTGTAAAGGTGGGACGGGCGACGCCGAGTGCATCCATGTCTTCGTCGTGCTCCCGGATGTACCGCTCGGCGATCGCGTTAATTCCGGCGTTCTCCCGGCGGGCCTTGTCGATGATCTTGTCATCGACATCGGTGAAGTTCTTCACATAGATCACTTCCCATCCGCGGTAGCGGAGATAACGGGTGATCACATCGAAAACGACCGCCGAGCGGGCGTGTCCCACATGGCAGACGTCATACGCCGTGATCCCGCATACGTAAATCCCGACTTTCCCCTCCTGCAGGGGATGGAATTCCTCTTTTTTCCTCGACTGGGTGCTGAAGATTTTGAGTGTCATTGTTCCTCCGGCATATGATCAGGGGTACAGGGCGACCAGGGGCAGACCGGTTTCCTCCGGAAAACCGGACATCAGGTTCATGTTCTGGATCGCCTGGCCGGAGGCCCCTTTGATCAGGTTGTCGATCACGGAGACGATGATGAGCCGCCCCGTCCGCTTGTCCACGGTCACTCCAATATCGCAGAAATTCGAACCGACAACGGAGGAGAGGTCGGGGAACCGACCGGCCGGGCAGACCCGGACGAAAGGCTCTTCCCGGTAGAATTCCCGATAAAGGACCACTGCCTCCTCGGCGCTCACATCTTTTTCCATTTTCGCGTAGATCGTGCTCAGGATCCCCCGTTTCACAGGCAGCAGGTGCGGCGTGAAGGAGATCTTCATCTCCCGGCCCGCCAGGAGCCCCAATTCCTGCTCGATCTCCGGGGTGTGCCGGTGATTGCCGACCTTGTAGGCCTTGAATCCCCCATCCACCTCGCAGTAGAGCGAGGCGATCTGAGGCTCCCGGCCCGCCCCGCTGGCACCCGATTTCGAGTCGGCGATCACGGAAGCGGGGTCAACCCACCGGGACCGCAGAACGGGAGCCAGCCCGAGGATGATGCTTGTGGGATAACAGCCCGGATTAGCCGTCAGACGGGCCTGGCGGATCTCGTCCCGATAAAGCTCGGGCAGGCCGTAAACCGCCTCTCCGAGCATTTCGGCAGCCGTATGCCGCCCGTACCAAGCCTCATAAGCGGCCGCATCCCGAATGCGGAAGTCCGCGCTGAGGTCGACGACCTTCCGGCCCGCCCGGATAAAAATGGGCGCCATTCCCATGGAAACGCCGTGGGGAAGGGCCAGAAAAATGAAATCGGCAAAACCGGCCACGGTTTCGGGGGAATCGTCCGTGTAGACGAGATCGGTCCGTCCGGAGAAGGCCGGATAAACCTCGGAGACGGGCACCCCCGCAAACCGCCGGGAGGTCGCCGCCACGACCCTGGCCTCCGGATGGCCAAGCAGCAGCCTCAGCAACTCCTGCCCGGTATAGCCGCTACCCCCGTAGATACCGACCTTGATCACCTTGCACCTCCTGACAGGATAGTGAAAAAAAAGGGAGGCCTTCAGCCTCCCTGTGGAATTTTATCTCTTGGAGAACTGGAAACGCTTCCGGGCCCCCGGCTGACCATATTTCTTTCTTTCCTTGATACGGGAGTCCCTGGTGAGGAAACCGGCCTTTTTCAGGGCCGTCCTCAACCCCGAATCATATTCCACAAGCGCCTTGGAGATGCCGTGCTTGATGGCGCCCGCCTGACCGGCGATGCCGCCCCCATCCACATTAATGTAAAAATCGAGGAGACCCTTCTTCCCCGTCATCTCGAGGGGTTGCTGGATGATCATCTTCAGGCTTTCCCGCGTAAAGTAGTCGTCAAAGTTCCGCTTGTTCACCTGCAGGACGCCGGTGCCCTCCTTCATATAAATCCGGGCAATGGCGCTCTTCCTCTTCCCTGTCGCATAAAACCGGTTTTCCGTCATATCCCTCTCCAGATCTTGTTTACGAATCCGATATTTCTTTTGTCACAACGATTACAACGACAGAATGCGGGGGCACTGCGCCTCGTGCGGATGGTCACCGCCGGCGTAGATCTTGAGCTTTTTCAGCATGGCCCGCCCCAGCGTATTCTTGGGGAGCATCCCCTTCACCGCCGCCCGCAGCAACTCCTCCGGTTTTTCCTGGAGCATTTTCCCCGCCGCAGTCGCCTTGAGTCCCCCCGGATAGCCGGAGTAACGGTAATAGATTTTGTCCGTTAATTTCTTGCCGGTCAGACTGATCTTCCCGGCGTTGACCACAATCACGAAATCTCCCGTATCCGTATGGGGGGTGTAGACGGGTTTGTGCTTTCCACGCAGGCGGCAGGCGATTTCGCTTGCCAGCCTTCCGAGGATCTTGTCCCCGGCGTCCACGAGATACCAGTCGCGATTGACCTCCCCCTGCTTTGCCTGATATGTCTTCATCATTTCACCAGCGCCTATGATTTTGAATTTGGATTAGTACGCAAATTCGCACCCTTTGTCAAGTAAAAATCTATATAAAACGGCAAAAAGAAATCACCTGTCCGATGCGTTAACCCGCCTTTCATCTTCCCATCCCGTAGAGAGACAAAACAACCGAGACGGTCCGGTCATCCTCGCGGTCGGAGATATTGAACTCCACATTCCAGCACTGTTTCCGGTATTGCAGGCCATAGGTGGATTCGACGGTCTTGCGGTCAAGCCGGTTTAGTCTCAGGGTATAGGTCGCACCGAGGGAGGCCGTCAGGGTCGCCTTCAGGTAGAGGTTGATCTCCTCCAGCGTGTCCCTGGTGTAACGATACCCGGCGGATGCCGAATCCCCACGATGATCGAACAGGGTCACGTCGTAGTTGTTTTGTCTCCACTTTCCTGAATTCACGTCGAATTTGTTGCGGGCCGACAGGGAAAGATATGGAAAAGGCGCCAGATCCAGCTCCAGATCCACATCACCGAACGGGCGGTTGTCTTTCTCCGCCCCTGTCACGTCCCTTCTGGCCTCCCGGATGTCGTAGGTCTGTCCCAGCCTGAAGCGCATCATCTCGCGGTAACCGATCTTTCCATCCTTTTCCCGCATCCGGGTGAGGAGCGTGTTGGTGATTCCATAGGTCAGGGTGTTCTGCGCGGGGATCCGGACCAGAAAATCGGGAACGTGATCCTGTGACGCCTCGGGGATGAATGTATAGGTGATCTCCGGTCGGATCCCGTGCCGGATCTTCTCCATCTCCGCACCCTTGACGTCAAAAACCCGGTATATCTCTGTGGAGAGGGTCGTCCCCAGGGTGAAGACCTCCCGGTCACCATATTTGTCTCCGGCATCCGCCGCGGAATCCGACCGATCCCAGACATTCCCCCGGAACCCGGCCTGCGACACCATCTGAACATACGGTCCCAGCTTCTGCGGCAGATAGAGGGTCGTGCCGATGTCCCAGAGATGACCCTTCTGTCCCTCCTGACGGTAGAAATGATCATAGCCGGCGGTGAAGCCGAACTGGAGCGGACTGCCGAAGAGGGGCCGCCGAAATCCCGTCAGGGTCGCCTCCGGATATTTCTGCAGCGTCGCATGGTTGTCGGGGGAGGAAAAATCATCGGTGTAGCGCGCCAGGGCGGTCAGGTTGTACAGGGACCAGTCCTTCGTCAGACGGACTGTGGAATCGAGCGACCCGAGGGATTCGTCCCCGAAAAAGGAGACGCGCCGGAACCGCTCCTCCCCGCCCGGGGAATAATGATCCCGATAATAGTTGAAGGAGGAAAAGTCCCGGAAATACCAGTGGTCCGACACCCGCCGGATGTCACTCCGGAGACGGATGCCGTCCGCGAAGGTCGTTTCGTGGTTGAGGTAATAAGACCAGCGGTTCCGATCATCCTGCCAGTCGCGGCTCATGGTCCCGACGCTCTCCGTGACCCGCTTGCGGTCGTTGATGAAATCCCCATAGAAAACGCCGAATGTCTCCGGACCGGTAAAGTAACGGATTTCCACACCCTCCTTGAATCCGCGTTTCTCCAGATAGCGCTGGAAAAATGTGGCGTCGGCGCTGTCGGAGACGGCCCAGTAGAAGGGAATTTCCACGTCCAGGCCGTTTTTGTCGCGGGAGTGGGCGAAGCGGGGGAAAAGGAAACCGGTCTGGCGCGTCGTCTTGACGGGAAAGATGAGATAGGGCACGTAGAGCAGGGGGAAATCCCGGGCCAGGAACCGGCCGTGCTTCAGGACGCCGTAGCCGTCGACGGTCAAGTCGAGTTCACTGCCGGCAATGCGCCAGTCGGGCGCATCTCCGTCGCAGGTGGTCACCGTGGCGTTTTCAAGCCGGTAGGTCGCCTCCGACTTCTTTTCGATCCTTTCTCCCTGGATGTACAAATGGTTCCGGGCGACAAACATCTTCCCGACCTCCACCGTCCCCGTCCGCGAGACGATGTTGAACGAGACCTGTTCGCCCTCGAGGATATCCTGATCGCTTCGGACCAGCACATGGCCGACGGCCAGAGCCTGGTTCGTGGTGCGGTTCAGGGTTGCGGTGTCGGCCTTCAGGAATCCCCCGGTAAAGGTGATCAGGACCTTCCCCGTCGCGCGAAAGACGTCTTCATTCCCCTCGTAAGCGATACTGTCCGCCTCGATGGTGATCGGTACGGGGACACCTTGCCGCAAGGTGCCCCCGCTATCCGTCCCGAAAGCCCGGGGAGGCGAAGCCGTTATCCAGCAGACGAACAGGATTGCCGGAAAAAAGAAGATCTTTTTCAGTCTGTCCACCTCAGCACTCTCCACGGCGATCCGGCGGCCCGTCTTTAAGGAACGACATACGTCCCGCCGCCTTTCCCGATCCCCTGGAGCTTCTTGACTTCTCCCACCAGATAGAGGGAGCCGGCCGCACAGACCAGATCCTTCTCCCCGGCAAGCGAAAGGGCATGGCGCAGAGCATCTCCGGGATTTTCGACCACTTCGATATCCCCGTGAAACCTTCCGACCGCCGGCCGCAGCTCCTCCGGCGACAGGGCCCGCCCACTGTCGGGGCGGGTGAGGATCACCCGGTCGGCCAGGGGGAAGAGACTCTTCGCCATCGTCCGATAGTCCTTATCCCCCAAGACGCCGAAGATCAGGATCAATCGCCGGTGGGGAAAATCATTCCGGAGCGCCCGGCAGAGCGCGGCCGCCCCCGCCGGGTTGTGGGCGCCGTCCACGAGCAGCATCGGTGAGTGCTGGAGGATCTCCAGCCGCCCCTCCCAGTGCGACTGCTTCAGGCCTCCGGAAACGGCCGTATCCTCCACCCGGAAACCGGCATCCTCGATCAGCTCCAGGGCGCCCAGCGCCAGGGCGGCATTGGAAATCTGGTGTTTCCCCGCGAGGGGGCAAACCAGCCGTTCATGGCTTCGCCCAACGCCCCGGTATGAAAACGTCCCGTCCCGATGGATCGTCGTCCGAATCTCTTTCCCCACCCGGAAGAGTCTTGCTCCTCTTTCCCGGCAAATCGCCTCCAGGGTCCCGATGACCGGCTTCTGCCGGGCCGCGGTAAGACAGACTCCCCCCGTTCGGATGATTCCCCCCTTTTCGCGCGCGATTTTCTCCAGGGTGCTGCCGAGGTACTCCCGGTGTTCGAGAGAGATGTTGGTGATCACAGAGACGAGCGGGATCACCACGTTGGTGGCATCCAGCCTGCCCCCCA
>JAFGRP010000143.1 GCA_016935075.1 Deltaproteobacteria bacterium
CCTTCTTCCCAGCCGGTTTCGTCTTGGACAGGGCATGGACACCGATGCCGAAGGGCTCCAGGGTGGCGCCGATCTCGGAGGAGATCGCGGGATCCAGTTTCCAGGCACAGACCGCGGGCAGAACGGAATATTCGGCAAAGGCGCCGTCCAAATGAACGCCCAGGATCATCATGTTGCGGCAGACATGCTGGTGGCCGGTCGTACACTGGAAACAGTGGCCGCAGGGGACGTGCGTCTCCGCCGCCACCCGGTCCCCGGGTTTAAACTGCTTCACCCGCCGGCCCACTTCCACCACTTCGGCGGCATACTCGTGACCGAACAGCAGCGGGAGCCGGATGCGCGAAGATGCGTATTCATTCCACTGGTAGATGTGGATATCCGTGCCGCAGATGGCCGCCGCCTGAACCCGGACCAGAAGGTCCTCCTCGCCGATCTCCGGCTGGGGCAGGTCCGTCAGGGTCGCCCCCCGGACCGGTTTGTCCTTGATCAATGCCCTCATTGTCCACCCTCCCTTACCCGTTTCGGTTGTCTGGCCTTCCATAGCTTATCGTGCAGAAGGCAACCCTTTTCTGTAAAACCCGCTGCCGTTTCCAGTTTTTCCACGATTCTCACGAGCGCGTCCTCCTTTCCGAAGGCGCCGGCCTTGGTGACAAGGGTTAGGCCCTCCCATGGCCCACCCCGCAAGTTCCCCCGCACGATCCCCTCGAGCAATTCGCCTTCCAGTTCGATTCCTTCATAGTCCAGCAATCGCAGGACGCCCAGGGCCGTATCGCCTCCGGTCAGGATCATCGCCAGATCGCCTGCGTTGATCCGGGCCTCCTGCAGGGTCTCAAGGGTAACGCCGGCCATCACGCCGGCGATCCGCTGGGGAATGGGTGTGCCCCCGTCGCCGTTGCCGGTCCAGCGCTCGGGAAAGGTCCGGAAGATGACAATTCCGCCCACAAGTGTTCTTCCAAGCAGGCGGGCGAGCTTCCGCCGATCTTTTATCTCTGTCCCACCGTTACCGGAGACGAGATCTCTGGGGAGTTCAAAGGAGGGGAGGCCTCCGTCCTGAAGTCGCTGCAACTGCGCATGGGTCACGGCAGAGGCGCTGCCACCGATAATCAGAATATGTTGGAAGGTGCGTTGCCTCTCCCGTACGATCGGGACTTGCCCGGGAACGAGGATTCTTGCGACCTCCCCGGCCAGGCCGGCGGAGCCCGCGAGGAGAGGGACCGTTTCCATGGAAAGGGCGACTTCAGCAATAGTGGCCAGGTCCTGGCGACTTACGGCATCAAAGATGATGATCCTGAGGCCCGCCCGCTGTTCTTTCTCCACGAGCCTCCGCAAGGCATCCTTCCCGGACGCCACGTGGGTCAGGTCGATCGTCCCGATGGACAAGGAGGTCTGGTTTGCCAGCAGTTTGCAGATATGGGATTCCTGTACGGGGGACGCCGCGTCCCGGGACGCCTCCGTGAGCGCCAGGGGCTTCTCTCCGACCATCATTATTCCCCCGACCAGTACCCGACCCTGCTCCGGGTAGGATGGAGCCAGGAAACAGACGGGAAGCTTCGTTTCCCGCAGTATGGCGTCAATTTCGACACCGATATTGCCCCGGAGGGTGGAATCGATCTTCTTGTAGAGAATCGGGAATCGGTGGGGGTCGAAGCCCTTCAGGAGACCGGACAAAATATCGAATGCCTCCGCCGGGGGAAGGCCACGGGTGATCGTATTGATGATCAGGACGTCCTGCACCAGCCGAGCGGCAAGAGGATCGCCCTCCCCGCGGAAGGGTACAAGGAGGGTCTTCAGGCCTCGCTTGGCGAACTGGACGCCCGCATCGGCCCCGCCGGTCAGGTCATCGGCAATGAGCAGGCAGTGTTGCTTCTTCATGCTGTGATATAGAGCAACGTCCGTGCCAATCCCTACCTGTAATTATTCTCATTTAAAATCAAATGTTTGTGGATTTTCCGGCTGAAAGAAACCCGTATCGTTTCGCAGATGCGTTAATAATTTAGACACATTTGTCCATATTGCAAACATTCCTATCAGGCCAGCCGATTCCACCCCCTATCTCACCTCTTCGGGACAATCCTTCCGAATAATGTAAACTATCATTTGCAAATATAATTTAAATATGTAAAGTCAGATTAACAATTCTGAGGTGGTCCATGGAAGGTTTTTTTGCGGAACAGACCCGTCTTATCCGGGCAGTCGGCGATAGGAGGCGGTATCTGTACGACACCGTCGATCGGGCTCTGCGCTGCGTCGGGATTCTCGGCGCCCGGGGGACGGGCAAGACGACGCTGATGCTCCAGATGGTCAGAGAACACTCCGCCGCCGGCAGGGATCGGGCGCTCTATGTTTCCATAGACAGCCCCTACTTTCAGGCCCATGACCTGTTTGAATTCGCCCGGACCTTTCACCAGCATGGCGGGGAGGTTCTTTTTATCGACGAAGTTCACAAGTATCCCGATTGGTCCGTCCATATCAAGTCGATCTACGACGGCCTTCCCGATCTGAGGGTGGTTTTCACGGGATCGAGCCTTTTGAAGATTGCCAGGCAGAAGGGGGACCTCAGCCGCCGGGCCGTGATTTATCAGTTGCACGGCCTGTCGTTTCGGGAATACATCAATTTTACCCGACACACCGCGTTTTCGTCTTTTCCACTCGAAGAGATCCTGAAAGATCACCAGGCGCTGGCAACGGACATTTGCCGTGACTTGAAAATCCTGCGTCTCTTCAAACAGTACCTGCGATCCGGCTATTATCCCTTTTTCCTGGAAGGGGAAGACTATTACCGGCTGAGACTCAGAGAGGTCATCAACCATATCCTGGAAGTCGACCTGCCCTATATCAGCGGCATTGAAATCCGGCAAATCTCCAAGATCAAGAAACTCCTCTACATGCTTGCCGTCACACTGCCGTTTGCACCCAATATTGTGAAACTGTCCGAGGCAACGGAAATTTCGCGGCCGAAACTTTACGAATATCTCGAACATCTCCAGGATGCCAAGCTTCTCAATCTATTGCGTCAAAAGGGAAGAGGCTATGCGATCCTCACCAAACCGGACAAGATTTATCTGGAAAACGGCAACCTGATGCACGCGATTACAGAGGATATGAACGCCGGAACGCTCCGGGAACTCTTTTTTGTCAACCAGCTCCGCAATGCGTTTTCAACCCATCCCGCCCTCGTCGACGCGACGGTCGAACTGACCGATCGGGGGGACTTCTGGGTAAAGTCGTCTTATACCTTTGAAATCGGCGGCAAGACCAAAACCTATGACCAGCTCAAGGGTATCAAAGACAGTTATATCGCCGCCGATGATATCGAAACCGGCTTTGGAAACAAAATTCCCCTCTGGCTGTTCGGTTTTCTCTACTGATTCCATTCCGGCACCTCCCCGTTCGGGGATGAGGGCGGCCCAGGAATCCGGATCATCCCTTGCGGGTTCTCTTCCACAGGGTTGTCCGGCTGACCCCCAACCTTTTCGCCAAGTCCTTTTTCTTCAGGATTGATGCCCCGCACACCTTCTCCAGCCATTGCTGTTCCAGCTCCTTGAGGCTGAGCTCCTGCAGGTCCCGCTCCTCCGTGACACTTTCAATCCCGTCGGAAAGGTGAAGCTCTCCCCGAATCCCCTCCGCGGCATCATCCGGAAAATCACGGAAACCCTCTGTGAGCATGGAGAGGCGTTCGACCAGATTCCTCAGTTCCCGGACATTTCCCGGCCACGGGTAACCGCACAGAAGCGCCCGAACATCACTGTGGAACATGGGTCCCGGTTCGGCATCCGGATTGATTTTCAGCACAAAATGGCGGAAAAGTTCCCAGGCGTCGTCTCCTCTCTCTCGTAGGGGGGGGATTTTCAGCTCCAGCACCGCCAGACGGTAGAACAGATCCTCCCGGAAATGCCGTTCCCGCACCTCGCCGGCGAGATCCCGGTTGGTCACGGCGATGATCCGGATATCCACCGGGATGACCCGGTCATCGCCAATCGGAAGCACCTCCCGCTCTTCGATCACCCGGAGAAGCCGACTTTGGAGATTGAGGGGCAGTTCGCTGATCTCGTCCAGCAGAAGGGTCCCGCCGTGGGCCAGTTCAAACAGCCCCTTTTTCCCCTCTTTTCTGGCGCCGGTGAAGGCGCCGGGCGCATAGCCGAACAATTCGCTCTCCAGCAGGGGCTCCGGCAGGGTGGCGCAATTGATGGCCACGAAAGGCCGCTCCGTGCCGAAGTTTTCCCGATGAATGCTCTGAGTGAACATCTCCTTTCCCGTGCCCGTCTCTCCCTGGACGAGGATCGTCGAGGCGGAAGCGGAAAAGCGCTTCGCCTTCTGGATGACCTTCCGGAAATGGTCATCCCCGGTGACAATGTCCGAAAAGGTGTAGCGGGCCACGTGTCCCTTCAGGTGGAGTTCATGCCTGACCTTCCTCTCGGCCTGTTGCAGTTTGTCGACGCTTCTCCCGAGGATCAGGGTCCCGCTGCGTTCCCCGCGCGTCTCGATGGGGATATAGTCGATCAGGAGCTGTTTCCCCGTGAGACAGACCAGATGGTTTTTACCGGCCGTCGCTTTTCCATCAAGGTCTTTGAGAAACTCGGCAGGATAGACCGTCAGCGGGGAACCTTTGAGCGCTTCTTCTTTTTTCCGGAAGATGCGCTGCGCGGCGGGGTTGCACAGTTGAATGCGATTTTGGGCATCGAGGATGACGATCTGATCCTCCACCGAATCCAGAACCGCCCGGAGCCGCTGAAGGGTCTCCAGATGCTCCTTGCCTTTCCGGGCTTCGGAACGTAGGACCTCCAGGATCTGATACGCCTCGTGAAAGGATTGCAGAATCGCCTCTTTCCCCGATTCGATCAGAATCGAGGGGTATCCCTTCTCATCGGCCTGGGAGACAACGATCTTGTCGCCGACGATGATCTCCACCCGCGCCTTCTTTGCTTCATC
>JAFGRP010000011.1 GCA_016935075.1 Deltaproteobacteria bacterium
ATATCTTTTCCCCTGGCGGACGAGTTCCACCTGCCGCAGATCGGCATTCCCCGTATCCTGGCCGGAGATGGCGCCGCCGGCGGCCACGATGAGGTCGAGAACCCTGGTCTTGCCGAACAGGGGATATCTCCCCGGACCCGAAGTGCCTTGCTGAAGGATGTTGATCTGACCGAAGAGCAGTGCGCCCTTGCTCTTGTACTCCTTTACGACCACCTCGATACGGGGATCCCGCATGTATTTCTGGGCCAGTCCGGTCAGGATATTTTTTATTTCCCCGGCCGTATAACCACTGACTTGGATATCATCGGCATAGATAAAGGAGATCTTGCCATCCGGCCGGACCGCTGTTGTATAGCTGCTCTGTTTGAACCCCTCGTCGCGGGAAGGCGTCCAATAATTGATGGAGATGACATCTCCCGGACCGACGATATACTCGGGGACCCCGTATTTCTCTGTAAAAACACTGTTTCCCTTAACACTGCTCATCTGCCGGATCGCTTCCGTCATCTCCTTCTGCTGTTTGTCCGCCGCCTCCGAAACGACAGCCGGTTCCCGGTAGGTTTTCACGGATACGCCGGGAGCTTCGATAGTACAGGATTGCATGGCAAAAAACGAAATGATTAAAATCAGAAAGGAAAGCAAGCGTCTTGCTCTGAAGATCATTGTAGTGCCCCCCACAATGTTGAAAAACGATTTTCACGGGGCAGTATCATGGAAAAGTATCAAGATTGTCAAGCCATTTTCTTAAATATATAACATATTGGACTTGCATTTTCTGAAAATAAGCTATAAGAAATTTAGTGAGGGGAATAGTGGCAAATTGGCTTGAATATCCATGAATGAAAAATGCACAGAGGGCGATGATGCGTACTTCGGATTTGGTCAGGGGTAAAATATCGACGCCGGTTTCAATAACCGATGGCCCTGGGGACAAGACGCCCCCGAGTAATATTCCGGGGCAAACTGATTTCAATACAAAAAAGCCGCCCCCTGACATATCTCCAGAGCATCCGCCAAAGCAGCGGATGTCGCCTGACAAAACCCTTTCCGCTGCAAGCGGTCAAAACATTTACAACAGCGCCATAAATTATCTCCAGGAGGTGAGAGACAGACTGCCGCTTTCAGGAAAACCGCTGAACCTGGAACGGCCTCTGCGCATGATCGAGCAGATGATCGCGGAACCCTCACTGGCCGACGAGATGTATCAATTTACCCTGTCATTGGAACCCGGCGCTGATTTCGAAATCTCCTCATCCGTCAACAATATGATTTACTGTTTAAAAATCGGCATACGGATGGGATACGCCCCCTTCAATCTGACCGAAATCTGTCTGGCGGCGATGCATCACGACATCGGCATGTTCCTGATTCCAAAAGCCATCAACGTTAAGGCCGGTCAATTGACCGCATCCGAATTGATCGAGGTTAAAAAACACACCGAGACCGGCAGAGATCTCTTGCGGTCTCATGATCCGGTCTATCCGAATCTCAGCCGGGCGGTTTACGAACATCATGAACGGGAAAGCGGTCAGGGATATCCTCTTGGCATTACGGGCGAAAAGATTTGCGAGTATGCGAAGATCATCGGGATTTGCGATTCCTATGAGGCCATGACCCACAACCGCCCGTATAAAAAAGCGGCTGCACAATATATTTCCGTCATGGAGCTGGCCGAAACCAAAAACATGTTTTTTGCCCCGCATATTGTGAAGGTTTTTCTTGATGAACTTACGATGTATCCGATCGGAAGTTACGTTCGTCTGAACAACAAGGCCGTTGGCATCGTGATTGGAACCAACCGGAACAACCCTTTCAAGCCCACCGTCCGGATCGTTTCGGATGGACAAGGCAACAGGATCCCGGATGAAAGGCTGATTGATCTGGCGGATAACGCTATTCTGAACATCGTGTCAGGAATCTCGACGGAAGAAGTACCCCTTTAGGATGGCGTGGAGCCCCGTTCCTTGGCTTGGACAACGGAAGACAAATTCATCCTGAAGATTCTCTTTGAGCCGGAGAAAGTCAAAACCATTCTGTCCGATGAAAAAGCCGGGATAGTTCCGCCCGGGGACGCACCCGACTGGACCCGCCTTGTCGAAAAGGCGCGACAAGAGGGTGTTTCCGCACTGCTCTTCCATAACATCACAAAACACCGCCTTGAATATCTGATCCCACCTGAGAGCTGCCGAAACTTATCAAACCACTACCACACAAACCTGAAACGCAACATGGCAATCGTCGGCAAGCTGCGGGATGCGCTGGCAACATTTCAGAAGGCCGGCATACCCTGCATCGTTCTCAAGGGAATAGTCCTCGCGGAGCATGTTTATCCGAACATCGCCGTGCGGGGGATGTCCGACGTTGATATTCTGGTCAAGAAAGAGGATCTCCTCACCATAGATGGGCATCTTTCCTCCCATGGGTACAGATCGACAGACAGCGCCGTGACAAAAGCCGTTCATAACCCGGTTGGTTATCTGGCCAGTCTGGAATACCGGAAGAACAGCTCCCCGTTAAATCTTCACGTGCACTGGCATCCGGTCAACACATCGGTCCCGGCAACCATGTTCGCGGAACAGATCGATATAAACCGGCTATGGGAACACTCCGCCGTGACCCGCGTGGCGGACAGTCATGCACGGATGCTCCGCCCGGAACACATGATTATCTATCTTTGCGAACACGCCCTGAGGATCGGCCATTCCTTTGACCGCCTGATCCTCATCTGCGATATCTTCTTTTCCATCAAGGCCTTCGAAAAGATGATCGACTGGGATTTCATTGTGGAAGAAAGCCGGCGCTTCAACCTCTCCCGACTCATCTACTACAGCCTGTCGATCGTCAAACATTATACCTCTCTGGACATCGCCGATGGATGCCTCGCAAAATTGAGGCCGCCCGATATCTCTCTCGGCGAAAAGCTGTTCCTGCGCCTGCAACTCAGCAACCGAAGGATCAGCGGCAGCAGCTACCTCATTTATCTGGCCATGAATCGAACCCTTTCAGACAAGGCCGGATTTATCGCCCGCACCTTTTTCCCTCCGCCGCAGATACTGCTGCAGAGGCAGTACAGAAAAGGGGCGGATTTTAAAAATGTATATTATGCCTCCCGCATCTGGGAGGTTTTGTCACACATTCTGGGGGTGTTGATCCCCGGGCGCGTGAAGAGGACGAAAGATCCTTCATCCGACACATCCGACTAATTTTCTTGACAGGCCGCCTGGAGACTCTTAAAGTTTTCAGACAAAAATAGCGACAAGCTCCCCGGAGGCGCTTTATCAGGGAATAACTTTTGAAGACTTGGAAATCGTGATCCCTCCGCGCGCTGGACATTTTTCGACCCTGAGTCTCCTCGCTTCGCTGCGGGGAAAGGGCGCCCCGAAAAATCTCCAATGCGCGCTTCCGGGATCCGATTTCCAAATGACACAAAGGACTCTTTTGAAGTTGCTCAGAAGAGATGTACATTAAGCGGTTGAAATGGTTGGCATGAAAGCAAAAAAAGACCTGTTCGGGATGAATCGAAGGGATTCGGGTTTGTCTCCGGAAACCGGAGAGGATCTTTTCTTCCGGGAATGGCTGGCCGCGGGCCAACCTCCGGAGCAAATTTCGATCAGCGCCGTGTGCAATGCGCGTTGCCTGTTCTGTTCGAACCGGATGAACCCTTTTTCCATCAAGCAAAACATGTTTCGGGATGTGGAAAGCGTCAAACTGCAGCTTTCCCTCGTCTCGGCCTCTCACAGCGGCGAGATTTACATGAGCGATTCCCTGCCCGGACGGATTTCGGAAGGGGAGGCCTTTCTCCATCCGCATTTTTTCGACATTCTCACCCTCGTCCGCGAAAGATTCCTCACCAACCGCATCCATTTCACGACCAACGCTTCCCTGCTCGATGAGCCCTTCATCCAGAAACTGGCGCCCTTTCGGCCCCTCGAAATCAACGTCTCCCTGCACTCCACGCAGCCGAAACTGTGGGCGCAAATTTTCCAGAGGCCGCAAACACTGGCGCATATTGCGTTGAAATCCCTGAACCTGTTGAAAAAATATCATATCGACTTCACCGGAAACATCGTTTCCTTGCCCCGAATTTGCGGGTGGGACGATATCGAAAACACCTTTGCCTTCCTGGCGGCCGAAGGAGCGAAATCGACCCTTCTGTGGTGGCCGGGGTTTTCGAAAAAAACCCCCCCCGAATTGAGAAAAAAGATCGGGTGCCCCTGGGAGGAATTTCAGGGTTTCGTGCAGCGCATGCGGGAAAAGTTCCCCGGATATCCGATCGTTCCCCAGCCGAATCTGTCGGAAATCCTTAAATTACCGGTCAAGCGGATCATGGATTTCACGCTGCGGGGCAATTTGAGGACATTCGGCGGAGCGTTTCATCAGGTGCTGTGGCTGGTTTCGGAAGCGGCTTATCCGGATATTTCCCGGATGGTCGGCCGGCATGCAAAAGACGTTTCCAATGCGCATCATCTCTTCCCGGTCAAAAACAGCTCCTATGGCGGGAACATCCGGGTGAGCGGATTGTTGATGGTCTCCGATTTTCTGGCCGCCGGAGAGGAGGCATTGAGGCGTTGGCCCGATACCGACCTGATCCTCATTCCCCAAACAGCCTTTGACGCCTTTTATCGCGACCTGCAGAAAACGCCGGCTTTAAAAATTCCGGAGCTCCTGAAAAGGGCGACCTGGTTGATTTTTGAAAACGGGGATTATCATCCGCTCAGGGGACGCGGCTTTGTCAAGCCGGAAAGCGATGCGAGAAAACGGTTTGAAAAAGTGATCCGTCTGTTCGATGAATCGATACGGGAATGCAATTGGGATGCCGTGGCATCGCTGGTGGTTTCCTTTCCGGTTCCCACATCGGAAGGGATCTTGAATCAAGACCAACTCCGCGTTTTTCTGGTACGATCGCAATGCCACGTTGCTTCGGGGGCCGATCTCGAGAGACGGGTATTTGAAAAACTGGACGACCGCCGGATTCTTTGCATGGAGGATTGGCCGACCGAAGACCCCTCCGAGCCGTTATCCCGCTGGTTCATTTTCAGTAAAATCGGCAGCGACTGGAAAATCGAAATGATCTTTCTCGGTCACGGCCCTGCGGATCAGGCCAGGGACCCAAGCCCGCTTCAGCCCCGGGACGGCCATCCGGAAATGCCCGTCGTCCCATCCCTGTAGCGGGGCCGTTTTTCAACACAATTCCATTGACACCCGATAAAAATGATTTATGATGCAGTCAAGCCTCTTTGTAAAAAAAAGATGCTTGGTCGTGGATGAAGGAGGGAGAGCATGGAAGACCACAGAAGCGAATGGATGCGGCCCCGGTTGATCGTCCTGGGCCGGGGAACGCCGGAGGAAAACGTGCTGGCCGGCTGCAAGACCTCGAAGCTGGCCGGCATGTCAGCCACAGTCAACAGTTGTAAAAAACAAAGAAACAAAAATAAATGCAACCTGGCCAAGTGCAGCGTCATTTCCAAAACATCTTAGGCCTCTCCCCCGAATTCCTCGATCAGGAAAGCATCCCGCAGGATCCGCCTGTTTTCCCTGGGAAGAAGAGCGATGCGGATGGGGCCGTCCATGCGGGATGGCCCTCCCCGGCTGGGAATGGGCGCCCTTCGGGTTTTGGATATGCTAACGGACATCACAAAGAAGGAAATGGCCATACCCCGCCTCCCGCTGGAAGGCGAGATCGATCTGACCTACCGCTGCAACTGCAATTGTCGTCACTGCTGGCTGCGCCTGCCGGCAGAGGATCCGGCCGGGGAACGGGAGCTTTCCGTTGATGAGATCGGCCGGATCGTCGCTGAGGCTCGGGCCATGGGGTGCCGCCGATGGTCGATTTCCGGCGGGGAACCCATGCTCCGGCCCGATTTCGCCGAGATCTTCGACGTGATCACGCGCCGTTCTCTTCCCTATTCCCTCAACACCAACGGCACGCTGATCACCCCGGCCATCGCGGGCCTGCTGAAAAGAAAAGGCGCGAAGATGATCGCCCTCTACGGGGCGACGGAAGAGATCCACGATCACATCACCCGCACACCCGGATCTTTCGCCGCAACGATGCGGGGTTTTGCCTATCTCCGGGAGGCAAAGACCGGATTCACCGTCCAACTGATACCCATGCGCGACAATTATCACCAGTTCGATGCCATGATCAGGCTTGCCCGTTCGCTGAGTCCCGCTTACCGGATGGGCGCCCCCTGGCTGTACCTTTCCGCCTGCCGGAGCGCAGTTCGCAACCGTGAAATTTCCTGTCAGAGGCTGGACCCGGCCGACGCGATCGATCTTGATCCACCCGATACGATGGACGACGACGAGCCGGCCTCCCGCGTCGCCTGCAGGGATGACAACCGCCTTTTTGCGGTCTGCATCGAAGAAGGTCGGAGTTTTCACGTCGATCCCTATGGCGGCATGACTTTCTGCCCCTTCATCAAGGATCCCCATTTGCGTTACAATCTGCGAACGGGGAGTTTTCACGAGGGGTGGGACGATTTCCTCCCGTCTCTCGCCGATAAAGTGCAGGGCGATCGGGAGTACCGGGAAAACTGCGGCCGATGCGAAAAACGCAGCGATTGCCGTTGGTGCCCGGCCTACGGATACCTGGAGCACGGACGGTACCCGGCGAAGGTGTCCTACCTCTGCCGTCTGGCGGATGAAACACGCTCATTCCGGGAAAACTGGCGGCGGCATCACCGCCGGTATTTCCGGATTGCCGGCGTCACCGTCCGGGTGGATTCCGATGTTCCGTTCACGGAGGAGACGTTTGATCCCAAGTTCAAACCATTCCAGGCGGACGGCCCGGGAGAGGAAATGATCCTCTTGCGCCACCATTTTTGCCTGCCGGATTTCGACGGGGACGATCCGGGGACAGAGGTGTACCGCCGACCGCCGTGGGCGATCTATCGCAAAGACGAATCCTGGATCTATCTGGGTATCGCAAACCGGCGGCATGACGAGGACTTTCACTGTGCGGCGGCCTTCAACGACGGGCATACGCGGGGGCGGATCTACAACCGCAGCGAAGCGCTGTTTCGTCGGGGGCGCCTGCATTCGCTGACCCTGTTTCCATCCGATCAGATTCTGCTGGCGCGGGCGCTCGCCGACCGTCAAGCCTGCTTCCTCCATGCGGCGGGAGTAGTGATCAACGGGAAGGGGCTCCTGTTCGTGGGACACTCCGGGGCCGGCAAAACCACGGCGGCAAAGATGCTGCGGAAACAGGGAGAAGTACTCTGCGACGACCGCATCATCGTGCGCCGCTGGCCGGACGGATTGTGCATCCACGGCACCTGGAGCCACGGCGATCTGGCGGACATCTCCGCCGCCTCGGCCCCGCTTTCCGCCATTCTGTTCCTCGAAAAGGCGGATGTGAACCGTCTCATTCCGGTAGCGAAGGGCATCGAAACCGCGCGGCTTCTCGTCCAGTATCCGGTGAAGCCCCTGGTCACGGCCGACTGGTGGGAAAAGATTCTGGCCCTGATCGAGCATATGGCCCGGGATGTTCCCGCCTACCGGCTTCAATTCGACAAAAGCGGCCGCATGAAAAATACCATAGTGGAACTCCTGTGAAAGGGCTTCCGGCCGGCGAAATGGGCGCATGAACGAGAACGCATACGTCGTAAGCAGGGACCCGGACCGTCATCCACCCTGGAAAGGAGCGGAGGATTTTCCGGCGCGGCTCGACATCGAGCTGACAGAACGCTGCAACAACACCTGCATTCACTGCTGCATCAACATGCCCGCCGGAGACGAACGAACCCGTTCCCGCGAATTTGACACGGACGCCTGGAAGGATATCCTCCGCCAGGCCGCCGGACTGGGGGTGATAACCGTCCGCTTCACCGGAGGCGAACCGCTCCTCCGGGAAGATTTTTCCGAACTCTATCTTTTTGCGCGCCGCCTGGGGCTCAAGGTCCTGCTGTTCACAAACGCGACGCTGATCACACCGAACATTGCCGATCTTCTGGCCGCCGTTCCTCCTCTCGAAGAGATCGAGATCTCCGTTTACGGCATGAAAAGGGAATCCTATGAAGCGGTTACAGGCGTTCCCGGTTCCTACGCCGGATGCCGGAACGGCATCCAATGCCTTCTCGACAGAAACGTGCCGTTCGTGGTAAAAGGGGCTCTATTGCCGCCCAACAGAAACGAGGCGGAGGCGTTCGCCGCATGGGCGGCAACCAACCCCCGGATGGATGCCCCCCCCGCTTACACCATGTTCTTTGAATTGCGGGGAAGGAGAGATTCCGAAGCCAAAAACAGCAGGATCAGAAGCCTGCGCGTCACACCTGAGGAAGGCCTGGCCATGCTGACACGGCAGCCTGAAGATTACCGACGGGAAATGGCCGATTTCTTGGATCAATATACATCACCCCCGGGGACCCGGCTGTTTACATGCGGAATCGGACCCGGATGCATCGATGCCTACGGTGTTTTTCAGCCCTGCTTGTCGCTTCGTCACCCCGATGTGACGTTTGACCTGAAAAACGGCGCCCTGAAAGAGGCCATGGCGTCCGTGTTGCCCCGTCTGAGAGCAATGAACGCGACCAACCCGCTTTATCTTGAACGCTGCGCCCGCTGTTTCCTGAGGGGTCTGTGCGAACAATGCCCGGCCCGGTCATGGTCCGAGCACGGCACGCTGGATACGCCGGTCGACTACCTCTGCCGGGTGGCCCATGCCCAGGCGCGCTTTCTGGGACTTGTCGAGGGAGAGGAACGCGCCTGGAAGGTCCGGAACAGCGAGGAAAGGATACACAACCTGAAAAGGAGAATAACCGCATCATGAACAATATACGACCGGACCTGATTTATGCCCATTCCAACGACGTAGTGGTCAGGGAAATTGACGGGGCCTTGATTATCGTTCCCCTCACTTCCGGGGTGGGCGACATGGAGGACGACCTCTTTTCCATGAATGAAACCGGCACAAAAATCTGGAAGATGATCGACGGCAAAAAAAACGTGACGGAGGTGGTTGCGGCCCTGTCGGGGGAGTACCGGGCTGAACCGGGAGAAATCGAACGGGATGTGACCGGCATTTTCGAGGAATTGCTGAAAAGGAGAATGATTGTCGAAGCAGCCGCGACCTGAATCCCAACACGCCGCCGGGATGAAAAAAGGTCTTTCCCTTTCCGGAAAAGCCCTGATCGAGCTCATGCGTGCGGTTCACTCCAAGGGACTGCCTTTCCGATTCATCGCCGGCGGCCACAGCATGGCCCCTTTCATCAGGGATGGCGACGTCGTCTCCGTATCCCCGATCTCCTCCCGCCCGCCGAATCCGGGGGACGTGGTGGCTTTCATCCATCCGGAGACAAAGCGGCTTTGCATCCACAGGGTCTTGACCGGCAATCAAGACGCCTTCCTCCTGCAGGGAGACAACATGCCCGGGAAGCCGGACGGGATGATCCCCCGGGGATCAATCATGGGACGGGTCACGCGCGTGGAGCGCAGAGGCATAAGGGTCCGGCTGGGCCTCGGTCCGGAACGCTTCCTGATCGCCCTTTTGAATCACAGGGGGCTGCTGCCCGGAATAAGAAAGCATGCAGGACCCCTCTATGCCTGTTTCAGAAGGAGGCAACGGCTTTGCGTAAAGGGTTAGTCTCTTTCGTGCGTCTGCCCGACTTCGCCCTCTGGAAGAGACTCGAGAACAAACGGATTCCTCTCTCCTTCGAGCTGGAAATCACCGCCCGCTGCAGCAACAACTGCCGCCATTGTTACATCAACCTCCCCCCGGACGATCGAACGGCTCTCCGCGACGAGCTGACCCTCGCGGAAATCGGCAATCTCGCGGATCAGGCCGTTTCTCTCGGTTCCCTCTGGTGTCTGATCACCGGCGGCGAGCCGCTGATCCGGGAGGATTTTTTTGACATTTACCGGCTGTTGAAGAAAAAGGGTCTGCTGGTTTCGGTTTTTACCAATGCCTGCCTGATGACCGAAAAACACATCAAGTTGTTCAGGGATTATCCTCCCCGCGACGTCGAGGTCACCGTCTACGGCGCCACCCGGGAAACCTATGAGCGGGTCACGCGTACGACCGGCTCATACGCCGCATTCCGCCGCGGTCTGGCCCTGCTGCTTGAGGGGGGAATCCAGGTGGACCTGAAAACCATGGCGCTGCGTTCCAACGTTCATGAATTGCCCGCGATCGCCCGCTTTTGTCGCGACAGAACCGAATACTTCTTCCGCTTCGATCCGATCCTCCAGCTGCGCTTTGACGGAAACGAGGAGAGAAACAGGGAAATACGCACTGAACGGTTATCCGCCGGGGAAATTGTCGCGATCGATGCGTCGGACCCAAAACGGTCGGCGGCGCTGGAAAAGAGATGCTCCACGCCGGAAACAGGGATTCCTCCGGAAGAAACGGCTGATCGCCTTTTCCAGTGCGGCGCGGGAGGGGACAGTTTCGCCGTCAGCTATGACGGCCTTTTCCGCCTCTGCCCATCTCTCTGGCAGCGCGACTGCCTCTACGATCTGCGCCGGGGAACCCTTGCAGAGGCCTGGTTCGATTTTGTTCCCCGTGTCCTTGCACGGACGTCGAAAAATCGGGAGTTTTTGGATGGATGCCGCATTTGTCCGCTCATGAACCAGTGCCAATGGTGCCCCGCTCAGGCCTATCTGGAATGCGGCCGCATGGATGAATGGTGCGAATATTTCTGCCGGGTGGCGCACACACGGGCGGAAGCGTTTGGAAAAAAAGAGGGGTGTTTTCACGCCAGTGTTTCCTTGACACGGTTCCTCTTTTAAATTACTATCGAATCGCTGTAAGAAAGTATTAAATATCTTTGGTGTTATTCCCCGCCGCTTTGTGGCGAGGCAGTTTATGATGTAAATCATGCAGGCATTAGATCGTACCATGAACCGTATGCAGAATAACCATTCATTCCGCCGGCAGATTGAGGCAAACGGCCTCATTCTCATCTCGCTTGTCATTGTTCTGATCTACTGGATCATCGATTCCATCGCGTCGGATCAGATTTTCACAAGAACGATCATTGTCTGCCTGGTGCTGGTTTACGGGGCAATGACCCAGTCCCTCATCAATGGTCGCTTAGAGGCATTGCATCAAAAGGAAAAGACACAGGAACAGTTGATACAGTCGGAAAGCCTTGCCGCCATCGGCCAGCTTGTCGCCGGGATTGCCCACGAGTTGAATAACCCGTTGGCCAGTGCCTCGAGCCTCATTCAGACGGATATAGAAATGATTGAGGAGCAGGTTGAGAAGCGGCAGACGGATCGGGAGTTGCTGAAAGATCTGGCCTATGCCTCCAAGGAGCTCAATAAGGTCAAGGAGATCGTCAAGAGCATCCTGAATCTGTCCCGCCAGACCCAGACCTATCTGGAAGATGTCGATATGAATGCCGTCATTGACGAAGCCCTGCAGGTTCTCCACAATCAATATAAAACGATGGAAGTCTCTATTGAAAAACACTATGATTCAAATCTTCCGACGATCCAGGGAAATTTCTCGAACCTCGGTCAGGTGCTGATCAATATCATCAATAACGCCCTGCAGGCTCTGCCGGATGGCCGGGGGAAGATATTGCTTTCTACATCCTATCGACAGAATAAGGAGAGTATTTTCGTGGAATGCCGGGATGACGGTATCGGCATCCCTCCCGAAATCATAAAGGATATTTTCAAACCCTTTTTTTCAACCAAGGACGTGGGCAAGGGAACAGGTTTGGGGCTTTACGTCTCTTATGAAATCATTAAAAAACACGAGGGCGATATCCGCGTCAGCAGTGAAGCGGGGAAAGGTACGACCTTTACCATCAAACTTCCGTGCAAGAGGTGCGGCAAATCGTGAAGATTCTGATTGTGGATGATGAAGAAGGCGTTCGGATATCACTGAAAAAAGTCCTCGAACGGGACGGTTACGAAGTTCTGCTGGCCGATAGGGGTGCGGAAGGCATTGAGATCGTCCGAAAGTTTCCCGAAGATATCGAGACGGTGATTTCCGATTTCAAGATGCCGGGAATGGATGGACTGGAAACGCTGACGGAAATCGGACGGATTAATCCCGATATTATCAGAATTATTCTAACTGGTTACGCAACATTGGACCGCGCCATTGAGACGGTCAATCTGGGCATTGATGGTTTCCTGACGAAGCCGTTTGATAATAAGGAAATCAGGGCAAAAATTCGTGAATTCGTTATCAAGAAACGTCTGAAACAGTTTGTCCCGGATCAGGTTCTCCAGGAGATGCAACGAACGGGTAAACAACTGGCCCCGCGGAAGCAGATAGTCAGTGTGCTCTTTACGGACATACGGGGATTTGCCGAAATGTCCTCAAAAATGTCCGCTCAGGAAATTGCCGATATCCTCAATAAGTATTATTTCCTGCCTCTGGATCGCATTGTTTTCGAGTACAACGGCACTCTGGACAAGCATATCGGTGACAGTATCATGGCCATTTTCGGGGCGCCTTTGTCCTATAAGGATGATGCGTTCCGGGCCATATCCTGTGCGGTCAAAATGAGGGAAACGATGACAGAAATCAATAAAATCTTGAGCCGGGAGAATTCCCGGATTCCGATCGGGATAGGGATTGCGACCGGTGAAGTCATGGTCGGAATGTTCGGTTCACCCATCAAGAAGGAATATACGGTCTTGGGAACGCCGGTGAATCTCGCGTCAAGATTGGAACGCATCGCCGCTGAAGATCAGATTCTCATTTGTAAAGATACCTTTCGAATCATCAGCGATGCGTTTAAAACACAAGAGATCAATAACGTGAGCCTCAAGGGGATCGAAGGCGGGAAATCCATATTTGAGGTTATCGGGACGGTCTGAAATCTTCACGCATTATTTCAGTTTGGCCCCTATTTCGTTGATCAGCTCATCCAGCTTGACCGGCTTGAAAACAAAATAATTGCCCCCGAATTGATAATCCCTCGCCCCCACCTCTCCCCGCTTGACGATGGCGGTCACAAAGATAATGGGAATATCCTTGGTGGCTTTATCATTCCGAAGGATCTCCGCCACCTGCGTTCCGGTCATGTTCGGCATGATGATATCCAGCAGAACCAGGTCCGGTTGATAGCGCTTTGCCATTTCGATCCCATCGGCACCATTGTTGGCAGTCAGAACCTCGAATGTCCCCGTCTGCTCCAGGTTTAGCTTGATAAAGTAGCAGAAATCGTCCTCGTCATCGATGATGAGAATCGTTTTTTTGGACGCGGAAGTTTTGGTTTTAAATAAATCCATGGCCCTGATCTCCTTTCATCCAGTTTCTAAAAAAGCACCGCTTATACGAGACCGGCCGGCAATCCGACCATGACCCGCGTCCCCCGTCCGGGTTCGCTTTCGATCTCAATGGTGCCGTGGTGCTTGTCTATGATTCCCTTGGTAATGGATAAACCCAGTCCCGTGTTCCCCGCGGTATTTTTTGTCGTAAAAAAAGGGTCAAATATCCTATGGATGCCGTCCTCAGGAATTCCCTCACCGGTGTCCGATACCAGAACCCTCACATAAATCTGGTCCGTTTTATCTTTTTTCTGTTCCGTTTGGATACCGAGGATGCCTCCCTCCTGCATCGCCTCAATCGCATTCATAAAGAGATTGGTAAATACCTGTTTAATCTGGTTGCTGTCCATTATAATTTTCGGCAGATCGGACGCGAATAACCTTTTTACATGGATATTTTTTTGGCGGATCTGATGATCAATAAAAGAGAGGGTTTCATCGATCACCGGGCCAATGTCCGTTTCTTCCATCTTCAGAGGGACCTCGCGGGAAAAACTGAGAAGACCCTTTATAATATTATCCGCCCGCAGGGCGGACTTCTCAATGCGTCCAGCCGCATCCAGCAGACGGGCATCGTTGGACAGAACCGTTTTCAAAAAGGCGATGCCTTGGACAATGATCGCGAGCGGATTTTTGACTTCATGGGCCACGCCCGCAGCGACCCTGCCCAGCGCTGCCATTTTTTCAGACTGGACAAGCTTTTGTTGGGCCTTTTCCTTTTCTTCGAGGGCCGCCTGGCGGGAATTGATGAGGGTCTGGGTAAAAACCCCGTAAATGATGACAAACACGGCAATCAAGGTCCGCGTCAGGTAATGACCCGACGAGAGGAAATCAAAAACCCAGTAGATCGTGATCATCACCAATGCGATCAGGACAAGGCCGTTATTCTCGATTTTTTGACGGAATCGGGTTGCTTGCTTCATATTGATCCGGATGCTCCTGTTGTTATGTTCAAACAGATTATGGGCAGTCATTAATTGATGGTGACTGTGGATTATACATTTTTTACGGGATAAAATAAACAAAAAAATGCTTCAAAAAGCTGATAATTCCTTTCATCTTCGATACCGTCGCACTCCCATCCGATGATCACGAATGCAATCAACGAGGTCTTGAACCATGTTTCAGTTTTTTTCCAGTATTTTTTTCTTTGACATAAATGTATATTTTACATAAACTAAAATAGGATTATTTTCTATGGCATAAGATATATTTTTACAGGAGCAGGTCTTTTAACGCCCTATGCTGATCAAGGAATCCAACGAAGAGAACAGATACAGAGTAAGCTGGGCGGAGCACGACTACCAGGGGAAAGGAACATTTACCTGGCCGGACGGCTGCCGTTATGAGGGTGAGTTTTATCACGGGCACCTCCATGGCCATGGAATCTTCACATGGCCGGATGGCAGCAGTTATAAAGGAGAATGGCAAAACGATCTGCCGAATGGACGGGGGGTATTTACCTGGCCGGATGGAAGCCAGTACGATGGGAAATGGGAAGCGGGCAAGGCGAAAGTAGACGAGAGTCTGCCCAGGGCCGACGAAAAAGACCGAAGGAAACCCGCGGAAGAAGCCCGAAAGAAGCCCACGGAAGAATCCCGACCGATAGACAAGGCGGAGGCCCGAAGGAGGGCCGACGAAGAGGCGCGTCTCAGGGCCTGGGCGAAGGCCCGACAGAAGGCCGAAGAAGAGGCTAAACTCAAGGCGGAGGCCCGTCGAAAAGCCGAGGAGAAAACCCTCCTCAGAGACGAGGAAGAGGCCCGGAAGAAGGCCGAGGAGGAGGCACGGAAAAAGGCTGAGGAAGAGGCCCGGAAGAAGGCCGAGGAGGAGGCACGGAAAAAGGCTGAAGAAGAGGCCCGGAAAAAGGCCGAGGAAGAGGCACGGAAGAAGGCCGAGGAAGAGGCTCGGAAGAAGGCCGAAGAAGAGGCCCGGAAAAAGGCCGAGGAGGAGGCACGAAAAAAGGCCGAGGAAGAGGCCCGGAAAAAGGCCGAAGAGGAGGCACGGAAAAAGGCTGAAGAAGAGGCCCGGAAAAAGGCTGAAGAAGAGGCCCGGAAGAAGGCCGAGGAAGAGGCCCGAAGGAAGGCCGAGGAAGAGGCCCGGAAGAAGGCCGAGGAAGAGGCTCGGA
>JAFGRP010000144.1 GCA_016935075.1 Deltaproteobacteria bacterium
CACCTATCTGCCCTTCCTGGCCGGCGGCAATGTGGCGCAGCAGATCTTCTGGTACACGGCCTTTACCTCGACCATGGTAGCCCCGGGGCCGACGGTCAACGCGGACGGAACCCCCAAATGGCGTATGGCCCCCTCACCCCACGGTCCTTACTGGGAAGAGGGGATGAAGCTGGGCTATCAGGACTGCGGATCATGGACCTTTATGTACAGCACGCCGCTGGAACGCCGCAAGGCCGCCTGGCTCTTCGCTCAGTTCTGCGTGTGCAAGACCACGTCGCTGAAGAAGAGCCACGTAGGGCTGACGATCATTCGTGACAGCGACATCCGCGATAAATCCTTCACCGAGCGTGCGCCGAAACTCGGCGGTCTGGTGGAGTTCTACCGCAGCCCGGCCCGTGTTGCCTGGACGCCCACCGGCACCAACGTCCCCGATTATCCGAAACTGGCGCAGCTGTGGTGGCAGAATATCGGAGAGGCGGTTTCCGGTGAAGTGACCGTAGACAGGGCCATGGATAACCTCGCTGCTGAGATGGACAAAGTGATGGAGCGTATAGAGCGCGCCAAGGTTCAGAAGGTAGCCGGTCCGCAGTTGAACAAGTGCGGCGACGAGGCGGCCTGGTTGAAAAAGCCCGGATCGCCCAAGGCAAAGCTTGCCAACGAGAAACCGAAAGGTGAGACGGTCGACTATGACCAACTCATCAAGGCATGGCGGGAGGGCCGCGTCAAGTAATCGCCCCGCCGTGATAACTCGTATGCGTTCCGCCCGGAGCGCATGAACCAAGGTTGCATTTCCGAGGGGTCGAGGCAAAAGCCTCGGCCCCTCCCCTTTATGATTCTGGAACAACCGATCAGACTGTCGGCCGTATCGGCGGCGGTGAAAAACGGGAAGGGGGGAACAGACGCATGGAACCAGTTGACACGAAACGGATCCTGGTGATCGATATCGCCCGGTTTTACGCCATGGCCCTGGTCTTTTACGGCCACTTCATCGAGCGGATCATGCTGCTGCACAACCCGGCCGCCGCAGCCCAGTACAAATTCGTCTATTCGTTCCACATGCTGCTCTTCTTTGTCCTGGCAGGCTACGTGGCCAGGGAGAGCGACCTCGCGCTCGGGTTCGGAAAATATCTCAAGTATCACGCCCTCTCCCGCCTCCTCCCCTTCGTGTTCTTCACCGCGATCTTCATGCTGCTCCCCGTCTTCTTCTCCGAGCAGGCCTTTCCACACCTGCACCTGCCCAGTGTCAAGGGGTACCTGATCGGCCTGTTGAATACGACCTTCGGGATCCCCATGTTCTGCGTCCCGTCGTGGTTCATCCTGATGATCTTCTCCGTCGAGATGATCCACTATGCGGCCTTCCGGTTTCTCAAGTCCGACGCGCGGGTCCTGATCGGGGCCACCCTCTTTTACGTAGCGGGGTACTGGCTCAACCTGGAGTTCGACATCGTCAACCCGGCAAAGGGGAGGGTGATCGGCTGGAACTATCTCTTTATCCACGAGGCCGTCACCATGTACGCCTTCTACCTGCTGGGGATCTTCCTGAGACGAAAAAAGGTCTTCATGAAAAAGGTGTCGCCGAAAATCGCCGTGCCCGGGGTGATCATCAGTTTTCTGATCGCCTTGTTCACCTACAATCTCAACAACGGGCCGTTCAATTTTTCCTACTACGATGCCGTGGTGATCATATTCGCCTCGCACGGGCATTTCCTCTGGTTCCCCTTCACGGCCGTGGCGGGTTCTCTCGGCATCCTCTTCCTGGCGCGATTGACCCCCGCGCAGAAGACCATCACTTGGATGGGGCAGAACACCCTGATCCTCATGTGCCTGAACGGGATCTTCTACCACTATATCAATCCGCGGGTGGCACAGTGGGCGGTGGACACTCTTCCCCCCGGCGCGCCTGTCATCTTCGGGGTGGGGTGCGTCATGACCGTGGCGAGTCTGGCCCTCTGCATACCGCTGGTATTCTTCTTCGAGCGGTACGTCCCCCAGCTCGCCGGCAAACCGAAGAAAAACGGGCCGTGGCTCAGGAATTTTATTTGAAACAGGGGTGTCAAGGAAAGACGTGAGAAAGCAGTGAAAAAAATTATTATCAGCTAATAATTTATTGGGAGGTCCAAACTTAAATAAGATGACATCTTACTCACCACTATTCAATTTTTATAGCGATGTAGAATCCTACCAACTTGCCAGATATGTTGTGCTAAGTAAGGAAGACCCCTGTGGTGAATATATAAAAAGGGGAGAGTTTCTATCGCAATACGAGACAAACAATATCAACAAGTGTAAATTCTGGATAAAAATTGCTGATCCATTTCCTAAGTATCTTAAACCGTCGGTCATTTGTAATACGTTTCTTCTCTCAATGTGGGTTAATAAACCCAACCAAATAAAAACCCAATTCCGATTTGATAATAACACTCCAGTTCGCCAGTTGGATCAATTCCAGTATATAAGAGTAGATAGCAACGATAACTGTTTTGATCTGCATGATTTAGAAAATGTGAAAATTTTTTACAATGCATTCTGTCGCATAATTCGGCGAAATAAAAGATTGTATATTGCCCAAATCAACACTTTTATGGGCTGTCAGCAATACCACTGGGAAGTAGCTTTTTTGCTCTTTTCAGCCGCATTTGAAGCATTATTGAATTATCAAAAAGGACCTGGTGTTACGAAACGGTTGGCTAAGACAATCGCCTGTTTAATGGAAGATAATAAACGTAAAAGAGACTCACTCTTTAAGAAATTCAAAAACCTCTATAATATTAGATCGGATATTATGCATGGCAAACAAAGGAAAGCGCAAAGAGCCGATGGTAATTTGGAAAAGCTATCTGAATTATCCTCATTATTACGGAATCTATGGCAAAGAATACTTACTGATAAGAATCTGCAAATTATTCTTGAAGCTGATGACAACATACGAGAAGCATTTTTCAAAAAAATCCAATCTGGTTATTCAGTACCCGTAAAATGAAGTTGCATCTTATTTTAGCCTTACTTGGGGATTGCTTCTGACCCCAAAAGCTTATCTTATCGTGCGAAGGATGCTCGATGTTATTTTTATCCCCTCCCCGCGTTCCTTTCATGAAACCGGATAAACTTATCCAACGCGGAGGCGCATCCCTCGATTGACGTGAATGCCGGAATGCCCGCCTTCCAGCATATCTCCTGGTTATCGCAGGACAGTTCGTAGGATTCCTTCAGGGCCGCGCAGTGGAGCAACATGGCGACTGGTTTCCTGACGCCCTCGATATTGGCAATCATCTTCTCCGTCATGGCAAGGTGCCGCACATGTTCAGGGGTCAGAAAGGCCAGGATGTCATAGGGGACGTGGAGCAGGATGATATCGATCTCATCCCAGTCATCGAGGATTTCGATCGTCTTTCTGAACCCGTCGGTCTCATAAAAGAGGGCCGTCGTGTCGATGGGGTTGGTGTAAATATTCCCCGCCCCGGGATGCAGGTCCTGGAGCCTGGCCTGAATGGCCGGCGTGAGACGAGTCAGGGAGAGGTTCTTCTGCTCGAACGCGTCGGCGGCAAGGACGCTGATGCCGCCGCCGATCCCGACCATGCCGACCCTCCGCCCCGTCGGCGGTTTCATGTACCCGAAGAGGAGCGCGAGGTCGATCATCTCGTCGATGCCGTCGGCCTGGAGCGCCCCGGTCTGCGCAATCACCGCGTCCCATATCCTGAGTGAGCCCGCCAGGGATGCCGTGTGTGACTGGGTTACCGCCGCTCCCGCCTCGGTCGCTCCGCCTTTCAGGATGATGGTGGGCTTCGCGCGGGCCGCCTTTTCAAGCACCTCCTTAAACCGTCTGCCGTTTTTGATCCCCTCGATATAGGCGCCGATAACCTTTGTCTCTGTGTCGTCGGCAAGGTATTCGATCAGATCCGATTCATTGATATCGCAGGCGTTCCCATAGCTGACCGCCTTGCTGATCGGCGCCCCCCGCCTCGGCGCCATCTTGCCGAGGTAGATCGCGTTGCCGCCGCTCTGGCTCGAGATGCCGAACCAGCCTGGTACCCGGGGCAGATTAGCTGAAAAGTACAGGCCGCCGCCCGGACAGTATATCCCCATGCAGTTGGGCCCGATAAGGCGCATGCCGCTGCTGCGGGCGATGGCAACGATTTCGCGCTCCAGGGCGATTCCTTCCTCCGTTCCCAGTTCGCTGAACCCGGCCGTAAAGAGCGTGCCGGCCTTGACCCCTTTCACGGCACAGTCCCGTATAACCTCAGGCGTCTGATTCGCCGATACGGCAATGATGACGTAGTCGACGGGGCCGGGGATATCTCTGACGGATGGATAACAGGGCAGCCCCATAAACTCGTCGGCGTTACCGCATACGCAGTACAGCCGCCCCTGGAAGCTTCCGTCGAGAAGCTGCTGCAGGAAAAAGGCCCCCAGTCCCCCTGATTTCAACACAACGGCCACGGATTTCGGTGAAAAGAGAAAGTCCAGCTTCGGCGTGCCACTCATTATACTGTTTCCCCCCTATACAGACATGATCAATAGTGTTACTAACAAGAAGGATCGGGGCCGGACAGGAGCCCGGCCCCATGGTTTTTGTCTCAGTTATCAAAATTTGCTGTAGGATGTGATCGCCCCGTTAGCTGAAGTACATCCCCCCGCAGACATTCAGCCCCTGGCCCACGATCTCCTTCCCCTCCTCGGAGGCAAGGAAAACGACGGCGTTTCCGATGTCTTCCGCCGTCTGGGGCGTCCGCTTGCGAACGGAATTTTTGACCAGGGTGGCGAAGACCTGATCGGGGTCCATCCCGCGGAAGACGGGATGAGAGGCGCTGAGCAGATGTCCCATGTTCGCCCCCATCTCGGTCTTGATGAGGCCGGGGCAGACGGAATTGACGTTGACGTTGTAGCGCGCCATGTGCATCGCCACCGCCTGGGTCAGCGCGATCACCCCCGCCTTGCTGGTATCGTAGTGGGCGAGGAAATCGAGCGGCATGCGGCCGCCGATCGAGGCGATATTGATGATCTTCCCGCTCCTCTGTTTCTTGAAGTGGGGGATGACGGCCCTGTTGCACAGGAAAACGCCCTTCAGGTTTACATCGATCACCGTGTCCCATTCCTCATCGGTGATATTCTCGATGGTCAGCAGTTTGCCGGGCTCTCTGCCGGGGGCGTACCCTCCCACGCCGGCGCTGCAGACCAGGATATCCAGTCCGCCCATCTCCCGCAGTGCCGTATCGATCA
>JAFGRP010000145.1 GCA_016935075.1 Deltaproteobacteria bacterium
AACCCGAAACCAGGGCTGGCTAACACTGTGCACCAAATACCGCCCACTTTTTTGTCTTGACAACGGGGAGACCCTTACTCGTCTGGTTCTTGGCCGGCATTGCCATCATGCTCGCCGAGCTTGCCATTCCCGGCTTTGTGATCATCTTTTTTGGATTGGGGTGCTGGGGTGCAGCGGTTGTGGCGGTCTTCGCCCCAGACGCTTATTCGGCGCAAGTGATCGTATTTTTAATCGTATCGATCGCCTCTCTGATGACGCTGCGGAGGGTGGCCATGCGCGTCTTTGTCGGACGCAGCGAAGGCGCGGAGACCGATGATTTGGGAAATGTTCCCGTGGGGGCCAGGATAACCCTGGATCAGGATCTGGAAGCGGGTCAGATAGGTCGAGTCCGCTTTCGTGGAACCATGTGGGATGCCGTTTCAGAAGATCGACTCTCCGCCGGGTCTGATGCTGAAATCACGGGAGTGGACAAAGCCAATCGATCCCGCCTCAAAATTAAGGGTGTCTCGAGTGTTTGAGATAGCGCTCGGAAGTGCAGATCCTATGTCTTCTCCCCCACGAGTTTGCACAACGGCGGCCGTCAACACCTGAAACTGAACCTGAACCCTGTAAACACGATAAGGAGGATTATGACTTATGACTACGTCGCTCATTGCCTTGATCGCCATCGCCGTATTAGTCGTTGTGGTGCTCTTCAAAGGCGCCATCATCGTCCCTCAAAAAAGTTCTGTCATCGTTGAGCGCCTTGGAAAGTTCCATCGCGCCCTCGATGCGGGCTTTCATATTCTGATCCCCTTTATGGATCGGGCCGCATACAAATTCAGTCTCAAGGAGCAGGTAATGGATATCCCTGCTCAGATTTGCATCACCAAAGACAATGTGAGTGTCGAGGTGGACGGCCTCATCTACCTTGAGGTCCAGGACGCGAAAAAGGCCGCCTATGGCATCGACAACTACCTCCGGGCGGCCTCGCAGTTGGCACAAACGACCCTGCGCTCGGCCATCGGCAAGATCGATCTCGATAAAACCTTCGAGGAACGGGAAAAAATCAACACGGAAGTGATCGACGCCATTGACCAGGCAGCCCTCTCATGGGGCGTGAAAGTGCTTCGCTACGAGATCAAGGACATTACACCGCCCGTATCGGTGAAAGAGGCCATGGAAGCCCAGATGACGGCTGAGCGCCAGAAACGGGCCAACATCGCCACATCCGAGGGTTTGCGGCAGAGCATGATCAATCAGTCCGAGGGTGAAAAGCAGAAGCAGATCAACGAGGCCCAGGGCAAGGCGGCGCAAGTCACACTTGTGGCCGAAGCCGATGCAAAAAGAATCGAACTGATCGCCAAGGCGACGGGCGAGGGAATCAGTAAGGTCGCCGCTGCCATTAAGGATGATGGCGGAATCGAAGCACTCAACATGCGACTGGCAGAGCAGTACATTGCACAATTCGGCAATCTGGCCAAGACGACCAACACGATTATCATGCCCAGTAACGTAGCCGACGTTGCCGGTCTTATCGCCACTGCCATGTCTACGGTTCGGGAAATTAAATAAGATGACCTCAACAATACTACCCCCATGAGTAACATCATGGGGGTAGTATTGATATTTGATCAAAATCAGCCTTGGTGACAACAAAGTTGCAGGTCGTATTGCCAGAGCTGTTCATTAACTACGGTTTGAAATGTGCAGAGTATGAATATTTATTTTACCGCACAGATAGCAAATACAAGTGGAGCGTTTGGGAGATTTTACCAGGCAAGCGATAACGGCTTGAAAGCCGCTATACTTTGAGAGCGATATTTGAGAAGAGGTGTCAGACGTATAGCTTCCTGAACTCCACAAAAAGTGGAATCCGCGAAAATGCATGACTTCAATAAAAATTCAGTATTATGAATTTCACTTACGCGGTAAACAACCAATTAGCGTCCAGTCGCTTTCCGCTACTTGATACTTATTGCGTTCATCCCGTTTATCATTGACAGCCGGCCGTCCCTCCCCTATACTACCGCCGTCTTCGGGCAGGTCTGCGCAAATCCTGCGGAAGAACTCGAATTCACACAGGAGTATGAAAACACAGCCTATGGCGGATCTGCTGATCAATTTCATCGACCTCTTCCTCCACCTCGACCGGCATCTGGGCGAGATCCTGCAATATTTCGGCGTCTGGACCTACGTCCTGGTCTTTCTGATCATTTTCTGCGAGACGGGGCTCGTGGTCACGCCGATCCTCCCGGGGGATTCGCTCCTCTTCGGGCTGGGGGCCTTCGCCGCCAACCCCTACCTCAAGGGGCCGCTGGAGGTGGAATGGCTGTTCATCACGCTTTCCATCGCCGCCGTCGCGGGGGATACGGTGAACTACGCCGTCGGCCACTATATCGGGCCGAAGATCTTCCAGCAGGAGGACGGCCGTTTTTTCAAGAAGGCGTATCTGGAGCGAACCCACCGGTTCTATGAAAAGCACGGCGGCAAGACGATCGTGATCGCCCGCTTCATGCCGATCATCCGGACCTTCGCCCCCTTCGTCGCCGGGATCGGCCGGATGGCCTACACGCGGTTCATCGCCTACAACGTCATCGGCGGCATCTCCTGGATCGCCCTGTTCATCTTCGGGGGGTACTGCTTCGGGAATCTTCCGCTGATCCGGAACAATTTCACGCTGGTCATCACCGCCATCGTCATCCTGTCCGTCCTGCCCGGTGTGATCGAATACCTCCGTCAGCGGCGCGCAGCGACCTGACGAATGGATAAAGGTCATGGATCTTTGATGTCATCAGGAGGGAACATGAAACCGATTCAAAGGGTCTTAATCCTTCTTCTCGTTTTTTACCTGTTGCCGGCGCCAATGGCGGCCACGGCTTCCAGCGAAAAGAGCATCGTCAGGATCGGCAGCGACGTCACGATCGAGAAGGGAGAGAAGGTCCACAGCGTGGTGGCGATCGGCGGCCAGATCACGGTCAGCGGCGCCGTGGAGAAGAGCGTCGTGGCCGTCGGCGGATCGGTGGTCCTGACCAAAACGGCCGTCGTGAAGGGGGATGTCGTCTCCCTGGGCGGGGTCATCGTCATGGCCAGGGACGCGGAGATCAAAGGCGGCCTGACGGAGATCAACTCCAGCAACCTCTACGGGATCCTGACCACCGCCCTGAGCGACGAATGGAAAGGGTGGTCCTGGATTTTCGCCATTATCTCGCTCTCCATCTTCCTCGTCATCCTGGTTCTGGCCCTCCTGATCGCCGCCCTCCTGCCAAAGCCGGTCCTCATCGTCTCGGAGGCGATCCGCGAAAACACCTTCAAGGTGATCCTCTGCGGCATCCTGGGCCTCATCCTGATCGCCCCGCTGGCCGTGCTCCTGACCATCTCGGTTGTGGGCATCGCCCTGATCCCGCTGGAGGTGATCTTCGTCGTCTGTTCGGTGCTCTTCGGTTTTATCGCCGTCGGCCAGTTCATCGGCGCCGGGCTCCTGCGCCTCGTTAAACGGTCCGGGTCGGGAATCGTCCGGGAAACCTTCTGGGGGCTGGTCATCCTCTGGCTGATTGGCTGGATTCCCTACGTCGGCTGGATGGTCAAGGCGATCGCGCTCGTGATCGGCCTGGGCGCCACCCTGGTCAGCCGTTTCGGAACCCACCGGGGATGGGCATGCATCCCCCCGGAGTGAAAAAAGACCTCCCGGTCAGGAGAAAAGATATGGACAAATTATTCGGCACCGACGGGGTTCGGGGGGTAGCCAACGAGCACCCCATGACGGCGGAAATGGCGATGAACATCGGGCGCGCCACCGCGCATCTCTTCAAGAGGAAGGGCCACACCCCCAAGATCATCATCGGCAAGGACACCCGCCTCTCCGGATATATGCTGGAAAATGCGCTGGTCTCCGGGATCTGTTCCATGGGCGTCAACGCCATCCTGGTCGGCGTGATCCCCACGCCGGGGATCGCCTATCTCACCGCAAGCATGCGGGCCGATGCGGGCATCGTCATCTCCGCCTCCCACAACCCCTTTCAGGACAACGGCATCAAGATCTTCGGCAGCGAGGGATTCAAGCTCCCCGATGAGACGGAAGCGGCCATCGAGGAGGCGATCTTCGCCAACAACCTCCACACCCTCCGCCCGTCTCCCACGGAGCTGGGAAAGGCCTACCGTATGGAGGACGCCCGGGGCCGCTACATCGTCTTTCTGAAACACACCTTCCCCAAGGAATATTCCCTGGAGGGGAACCGGATCGTCCTGGACTGTTCCCACGGCGCCACCTACCGGGTCGCCCCGGAAACCTTTGCCGAACTGGGCGCCGGGGTGTCCACCCTCTTCGATGAACCGGACGGAAAGAACATCAACCTCCACTGCGGCTCGCAGCACCCCGAAACCCTGGCCGAGGCGGTCGTGAAGACCGGGGCGGACGTCGGGTTCGCGTTCGACGGCGACGGGGACCGCCTGATCGCCGTGGACGAGACGGGAACGGTCCTGACCGGAGACCAGGTCCTGGCCGTCTGCGCCAATGTGATGAAGAAGGAGGGCAGCCTCGCCAACAACCTCGTCGTCCGGACGGTGATGAGCAACATCGGACTCAGCGCCACCCTGCAGTCGCTGCGGATCGACTCCGTCATGACGAAGGTCGGCGACCGCTATGTCCTCGAGGAGATGCAGGCCCGCGGGGCCGCGATCGGCGGCGAGGACTCCGGCCACCTGATCTTCCTCCGGCACCACACAACGGGGGACGGGATCATCACCGCCCTCCAGGTGGCGGCAGCGATGAAGAAAGAGGACAAACCGCTTTCCGAACTTGCGAAGATCATGAAAGTGTTCCCCCAGGCGCTGATCAACGTGACCGTCAAATCAAGGCCGGAAATCGACACGGTGCCCGAGATCACGGCGGCCATCCGGGAGGTGGAGCAGAAACTGGGGGAGCAGGGCCGGGTCCTGGTCCGGTACTCGGGAACGCAGAACATGTGCCGGGTGATGGTGGAAGGCCCGTCGCAGGAGGAAACCGGCGGGTACTGCCGGCAGATTGCGGAGGCGGTGGAAAAAAAGCTGAACATCTGAAATAAAAGAGCAAACAAGATCTCTTTCAAGGTCATCGTCACCCGGGATTTCGAACAGACGAGTGAAGTCGCTGCCGGGAGATCCTGGATGCCCATGGCGACAAGATCGAACGGGCGGACCCGATTCGCCGGCAGGGAATCGAGATCGAGGGCATCAGCGGTCCCGGGACCGTCCAGCGGGTTCACGATCTGCTGTTCTTCCGCGATCCGGAAACCGCCCCGCGGGGCTGAAGAAGCCGCAACAGAAAAGCGTCATCCGCTCCCGCATGAAAATCGCGAAAAGGGAAAGCGCCGCCAGTTCATTTGTTACACCTACGAAGCGCGGAAAATAGGAAATTCATAGGATTGGGTATTTACGATTGAAAGTAAGGATAACGAAGAGCTAAGCCCGCCCTGTGGGCGGGGTAATTCACTTTAATCATAGTGTCTTCATTCACAATTCTTCCTTCCCATGACACATCGTGTATTGTGTCGTATTCGGCTGGATAAGGTGTATTTTTTCTATTCTTTGCATATGTCAAGCGTTCAGCCAAACTGAAATGTGTGTTAACATAAATTAATTCTACGATTTCTTTAACCTTTTTTGCGGGGAGACTATAATGTAGAATTGCTGCGATGGGGTTATCCACTTTAGCGTGATCACTCATACACTCCCAAGTTACTAACCAAGCAATCATTTAAAAAAATACTTGACACCGTTGGTCACCCTATCGGCGCCACAGGCGCGGCAAGGCTCACCACTCTGGTACATGAAATGGCAAGGCGCGACGCCAAGTACGGTCTCCTCACCATCTGCGGTGGCGGCGGACTGGGAATCTGCGGAATAGTTGAAAGAAAATAGGGCTGCCTTTCTGCACTGTACAGAAAGGCAGACACCTTGATTCGTTTACTTAGGGTGTTTCAATTCCCCGGCTCTGGTAAAATTTAAGAGCTGCCGGGTGCAGGGGCAGCAACAGAGATTTTGCCATACCTTCCGCTTTAAAATCGGACAGAGCGCTGTGATGTTTGGCATATTTATCAGCATTGTCGGCAAGGGCCGTCAGTATGGCCGTAACTACATCATCGGGAACCTTGGCATTTACAATTATCTCGCCTTGATCGGCAGGGCAAGGGACATCTTTATCCACACCTGGGTAGGTTTTCCCCGGAATGAACCCCTTATCAAAGCCAAACTCCTTTTTCAGCACTCCCAGAATTTCATCATCCCATTTCAGTATCTTCATTGCCCTGGAATTTGCCAGATCCATTGCCCAGCCTATCGATGCAGTGCCCACTGCAAGGATTCCGTCTGCATGGCCATCCTTTACGAGATTTACGCCATCACCCCAGGGAACGTGAGTAATCCTACCACCCCAACTATGTAAATCATCCCAAGTGTACCCCTTGATCGCAAATATATTCCTCCACATAAGTTCTACCGTGGTTCCCTTTGCGAGACATGTAA
>JAFGRP010000146.1 GCA_016935075.1 Deltaproteobacteria bacterium
AGCTCGCCGCGGTCCGCCATCGCGTGGCAGGCGTAGGCGGTCGTCCTTCCCGGCCGGTCGGCCACGAGCGCCCCCGTCACCCGCTGCGGGATCGCGCCCGCCCAGGGCTCGTATCCCTCGAACAGGGTGTTCATCACCCCGGACCCCTTCGTGTCCGTCAGGAAGTGGGTACGGAAGCCGATCAGGCCGCGCGCCGGGATGATGAACTCCAGGTTCACCCGGCCGCTCCCCTTGTTCACCAGGTTGACCAGCCGCCCCTTCCGCGCCGCCAGTTTCTCCGTGAGGATCCCGATGAATCCCTCGGGGGCGTCGATGAACAGACGCTCGACCGGTTCGAAGACCTTTCCGTCCTCCAGCCGCGTGATCACGTGGGGCTTGGAGACCATGAACTCGTACCCCTCCCGGCGCATCGTCTCGATCAGGATCGCCATCTGGAGCTCCCCGCGCCCGCAGACCTCGAAGGCGTCGGCCCGTTCCGTCGGCTTCACCCGGAGCGACACGTTCCGGAGGATCTCCCTTTCCAGCCGCTCCCGGATATGGCGTGAGGTGAGAAACTTGCCCTCCCGGCCGGCCATCGGGCCGTTGTTCACGAAAAAGAGCATTGACACGGTCGGCTCGTCCACACGGATCCGGGGCAGGGGCTGCGGATTCTCCAGCGCTGAAATGGTATCGCCGATCTGGAGATTTTCCACGCCGGAAAAGGCGACGATGTCGCCCGCTTCGACCCGCTCTACCGGAACCTTTTTCAGCCCCACGAAGGTATAGAGGGCGGAGAATTTGACCCCCGGGGTGATCGCCTGCTCGCCGCAGAGACTGTAGGCCCGGCGCATCTCCAGAACGCCGTTCATCAGGCGGCCGATGGCAAGCTGGCCCACGTAGGGGTCATAGTCGAGATTCGTGACGAGGTACTGCGGCACGGCGCCGTCATCCCCCTCCGGTCCGGGGATCGCCGTGAGAATCGTCTCGAAGAGCGGTTTGAGATCCGTCGAATCATCCCCGGGCTTCCGGTGGGCGACGCCGCGTTTGGCGTTCGTATAGAGGACGGGAAATTCGATCTGCCCCTCCGTCGCATCGAGGTCGATGAAGAGGTCATAGACCTCGTTGATCACCTCTTCGATCCGCGCGTCGGGACGGTCGATCTTGTTGATGACCAAAACAACGGGAATCCGCCGGGCAAGCGCCTTCTTCAGCACAAAGCGCGTCTGCGGCAGCGGCCCTTCGCTCGCGTCGACCAGCAGGATCACTCCGTCCACCATGTTCAGGCCCCGCTCGACCTCCCCGCCAAAATCGGCGTGACCCGGCGTGTCCACGATGTTGATTTTCACTTCGCCGTAACGGATGGCCGTGTTCTTGGCCATGATCGTGATGCCCCGCTCCTTTTCGAGATCGAGTGAATCCATCACGCGATCCTCGACGACCTGGTGGTCGTTAAAGGTTCCCGTCTGCCGGAGCATCCCGTCCACGAGCGTCGTCTTACCGTGGTCCACGTGCGAAATGATCGCAATATTGCGGATATTCGCTTTACGCATCTTCGTCATCCAATGGACTCCGCCGGTTTACCGGTCCGCTCTCCGCCGGGGCCGCGCCGCCCGCTGTTTCGCCGGCGGGGGCGTTTCTTTTTACCTCCGGGAACAGTCCTTCCAATGGGTGCCGATCCGCCGGCCAGCGCCGCGGTTTCTTTCTCCACGGGTTCCCCCGAGGGTGACTGCGGTGCGGCCTGAAGGGTGCGCTGGTAATAATCATCCAGGAGCATCGCAATCAGCGGCGAATCCTCCTCCGCCTCGGTGAGGCTCCGTCCCAAGGGAATGAAGCGCCGCATCCGTTCCTTCTCGAGGCTGTCGCGCGACCGGAGTTCGGACTCCAGGGAGGCGACCACCCTCTGCGCGACAATCCCCTCGACGTCCTCGTCCGTGGGAACCGTTTTTTCTCTGAGATCCGTGATGTTGAAACTCCGGGCAATCGATTTGAGGGCGAACTGCTCCATGCCCGCCACAAGCGTGATGGCCGTTCCGCTCGCCCCGACCCGTCCGGTGCGTCCGGCACGGTGGATGTAAAGCTCCGGATCCTCCGGCGGCTCGTACTGGATCACGTGTGACAGATCGGGGATGTCGATCCCCCGGGCCGCCACGTCGGTCGCCACCAGAAAGCGGAGCGTCCCTTTGCGCACCCGAGCCATGACCTTCTCGCGGGCTCCCTGGGCGAGATCGGAGCTGAGTTCGTCGGCGTCGTAGCCGAATCGTTTGAGGACAACCGAGACGAAGTGCACCGTTGACCTCATGTTGCAGAAAATAATCGCCGAAAGGGGGTTCTCCATCTCGATGATCCGGACGAGAGAACGCTCCCGCTGCATCCCCGGAACAACGTAGTAGATGTGCTCCGTTTCGGTTACATGGACGTGGTCCCGGCTCAGGCTGAGAAACTCGGGCTTGCGGAGGAATTCCGCGGCGAGGCGGATCACGAAGGAGGGAATGGTCGCAGAGAACAGGTAGCCGTTGATCGGCCGCTGGGGAAGAAACTGCTGGACCCGCTTCATGTCGGGGTAGAACCCCATCGAGAGCATCCTGTCCGCCTCATCAAAGACAAATATCTTCAGATCATCAAGGATCAGGGTCCCCTTCAGGAGATGGTCGAGGACGCGCCCCGGCGTCCCCACGACCAGTTGCGCCCCCGCGCGGAAGGCGTCAAGCTGCGGACCGTATTTCACGCCGCCGTAAACGACGGCCGTTCGCAGCCCCAGTTCGCCGCCCAGGAGCTCCGCCTCGCGGGAAACCTGAGCGGCAAGCTCGCGGGTGGGTACGAGAACGAGGGCCTGGCAGCCCTTTTTCGCCAGATCGATCCGCTCCAGGATCGGCAGCAGGAAAGCCCCCGTCTTGCCGCTTCCCGTCTGCGACTGGACCATCAGGTTCCGCCCGGCCAGAATATAGGGAACCGCCCGGGCCTGAACCGGCAGCAGTTTTGCCCAGCCCGCCTTGGCGCACGCCGCGCGCGGCCGCTCGGGAAGTTCCTCGAGGGTCATCTCCGGCAGCGCATTCTCCGGTTCGACAACTTGCTCGCCGCCGGCCAACGGCCGGTGATTGTCCGTCGCTGTCGGCTGCGGTTCCCCAACGGCCCCAGGGCCGTTTTCCATCAGATCCTTTTGCATAATTCCTCTCTCTCAATGGCAAGGGGGTTTTTCCGTAAACGGCCCCGGGCAGGCTGAAACGCCGATCTTCTTAAGTCATGAGCCGTCGGGGGAGGAGGCTTGTTCCGGAGACCCAGATGGATCGGACATGTTCCCGGAATACCGGGAGGGATGAAACGCTTTCCTGCACAATCCGAAATATCCATACGCCCAAAAAGGTGTCTTGTCAAGGCATTTGCTTCCTAAGTTGCTGAATATTTGTAAATTTTATTCGCCCTCTTCGGGCAGGGTGCGGAGGAATCCTGCATGCGTTGGCAATTTTTCCTTGAAGTCGTCCTGTCGATTTGTTAATTTTTCTCTGTCCCGCGCCAATGATTTCATACGAGAACTTTTGGATGAACGGAAAACGGGGAGACAGCCATGCCTATCTATGAATTCTACTGCGAACCCTGCAATACCGTTTTCAGCTTTTTTTCCCGAGGGGTGAATACAGCAAAGATCCCCGGTTGTCCAAGGTGCCGGCGCCCCCTGAAAAGGCAGATGTCGATCTTTGCCAAGGGCTCCCGGGGGAAAGAGGAACCGGCGGGCGACGACATGCCCCCCATCGACGAGGCGAAGATGGAGAAGGCGATGGCGATGCTCGCCGGAGAGGCGGAAAAGATCAACGAGGATGACCCGCGCCACGCCGCGCAACTGATGCGGAAGCTGACCGATGCGACCGGACTCTCCCTCGGCTCCGGCATGGAAGAGGCGCTGAGCCGTCTGGAAAAGGGGGAAGACCCGGATAAGATCGAGGCGGAGATGGGCGACCTGCTTGCGGGGGAGGAGCCTTTTCTCGTCGGGGGAAAGGGGAAGAAGGGGGGCCGGAGACCGAAGCCCCTCGTGGACGAAACCCTATACGACCTTTGAATGGGGTCAGGCTTTGGGTCGCGAATTCAGCGAGCGCCTGCCACGATTGCTTTTACGGTTGAAGACCTGACCCCATTCGAAGCAGATCCTCCGGCCTGTCGACGAGAAATTCGGGTTGTGCGGCAAGGAGTCTCTCCCGGGTGTGCCATCCCCAGGTGACGGCCACTGACCGGACGCCAGCGGCCCGGGCCTCTTTGATGTCACCCGCCGTGTCGCCGATGTAGAAGGTCCTCTGCGCAGGAATGCCATACTTCTCCAGGGCATAGTCGATCTTATCCTTCTTGCTGACCGAAAAGTCGGCGCCGAGAATCTCCTCGAAATAGGGATCAAATCCGAAACGGATCAGCATTTTGCGGATGGTCTTCGAGCCGTTGGAGGAGATCACCAGGAGGCTATGGTCCCTGCTCAAGGCAACCAGAACGGGAATGAGACCGGTGAAAGGTTTTATGGCGTGGTAGCCGATCCCGGGCATGATCTCCTTCGCCGCCCGGGAGTAATCGGCCAGGTTCACCCCCCGGGCCGCCATCGATTCGTACAAATTGCCGTCGAACAGGGACAGATAATCTTCCCGGGTCTTGACGATCGGGGTCCCGCTCCGCTCCAGGCAGCGCGCCACCGCCTCTGCGTAGATCTCCAGAGAATCCGCGAGAACGCCGTCAAAGTCGAACAGAAACAGGCTTCTCTCTTTCACAGCGCAATCTCGAGGCCGTCATACGCCAGATCGATCCGGAGCGGCGAAGCAGGGGCAATGTGCTTAAGGTAGTCGCGGGTTTCGGCGAGAAACCGGTCCAGGGCTTCATCCCCCCAGGTCGGCTCGCTGTGGAAGAGACAGAGGCGCTTGACCCCTGCGCGGACGGCGAGTTCGACCCCGAGGAGATTGCTGGAGTGGCCCCAGGTTTCCTTCGGACCGCTGGCATCCGCCCACGAGTACTGCGCATCGAAAATGAGCAGATCCGCATCCCGGAAGTGGTCGACAAAGGGGTATTTTTCTTTCTCCGCCTCTGTCGTGTGCTCCATATCGGTCGAATAGACGATCTTCTTCCCCTCCCGGACAAAGCCGTAACCATAGGACCCCCCGGGATGATTCTGGAGGAACATGTGGACATCGAATCCGGCGACCCTGTGCGGCCGCTCCGGATCGAGGGTGTGGAAATCGATTGTCGCCCCCAGGCCGCCGAAGGGAATCGGAAAGAAGGGTGGGGCCTGCTGGCGGTCAAACGCCTGTTCGATGTCCGGATGGCCGCCGTAGATATGGATCTGTTCACCGGGAAGATACGCCGGGGCGAAGAACGGAAAACCCTGGAGGTGGTCCCAGTGGAGGTGTGACAGGAAAAGATGAAAAACGGCGGCCGACCTGCCCCTTTCGGAATGCATAAAGGCATTGCCGAAATCCCGGATGCCCGTCCCCGCGTCGCAGAGAACGCAATCCCCGCCCCCTCCGATTTCGACGCAGGCGGTATTGACCCCGTAGCTCCCCCGGACGGCAAAGGGAAGATCCCTGTCGATAAAGGCCTCGATCTCCTCATCGGTGGCAAGATTCCGCGATCGGAATGACCGGATGGCTCGGGAGATCTTTTCCCGGATCTGTCGTGCTGTTATCGACGCGGACAACGATCCCCGCGTCCCCCAGAAACGGACGTACATAACACCTCTACCGGGGTTGAATCGATCCAACAGCGGCACTCATTCCCATGTCATTCTCTCCCCGTATTGCAATCCGCCTGCCACCGGATATCGGATTCCGCAGCTTTTTTCGGCTGTCGCAGGAAACAGGCAGGGGCGACATCTAATTTAATTTTACCTGTTTTCGGTGTTTTTGTACAGTTTTTTATACCTTTATGTTTCTTTTGTGTGATGTTTTGGTGAAACCGACCAAACGGCAATTCGCTTTCGGCCCGCTCAGGATTTAAGGGTACGGGCTTTTTCGACGGCGCTGGCCGCGTCGGGGGCATAGCCGTCCGCCCCGATATCCCGGGCAAACTGTTCCGTCACCGGCGCCCCCCCCACCATCACCTTCAGACGGTCCCGCATTCCCGCTTCCGCGAGGGATTCGATAACCTCCCTCATCCGGGGCATCGTCGTGGTGAGCATCGCCGAAAGGCCAACGAAATCGGATTTGTGGGTCCTCGCCGCCTCGACAAAACGTGCCGGCGCCACATCCACGCCCAGATCGATTACCTGATAGCCCGCACCCTCGAAAAGCATCCCCACCAGGTTTTTGCCGATATCGTGGAGGTCCCCCTGGATGGTGCCGATGACAATCGTCCCCGCCGCCTTCGCCCCCGTTGCAATGAGCCTGGGCCGCAGAACCGCCATGGCCGCCTGCATGGCCTTCGCCGCGATGAGGACCTCGGGCAGGAAGAGTTCCTCCCGGCGGAACTTCTCCCCCACCACGTCCATACCGGCAACCAGGGCGTCGCTGAGGATCACCGCCGGCGAAAGTCCCCGATCCAGGGCTTCCTGCGTCATCTTGGGCACATCGATAAAGTTGCCGTTTTGCAGCTCCTCCGAAATTTTCTCCAATAGATCCATCAGCTCATCTCCTTCTCAGAATTACGGTCATGCCGCCACCTGTTCCCCGGCCGGGTGCTGCAGTAAATCATAGCCGGGGTCTTCCTGTCAAACTCTCTGAATCTCCTTGACATCCAAACGTTCTCTTTTTATACTTCGTCGATCAAGAAGCAGGTGTTTCCCTTTCAGGGGATCATCGTTCTGATGGACGAGATCCTGTCTGGATCAGGTTATGTCAGGCGCAAGCCATCCCGACCTTTCGGGGTGGCTTTTTTTACATATATGAAAGGAATGCTCTGTGATTACAAAAATTTCCATATTGACGGCGTATTTCTTGATTATCCTGATCATCGGATATTTAACGCGCACCCATTGGCGGTCGTCCCCTTCCAGTTACTTTTTGGCCGACCGCAGGCTGGGCACCGTGATCCTGCTGGCCACCATGACCGCCACCAATTTTTCCGCCTTCACGGTGTTCGGGACCTCGGGGGCCGGTTACCGCGACGGGTACGGCTTTTTTCCGATCATGGCTTTCGGCACCGGGTTCATGGCGTTGAGCTTCTGGGTCATCGGCCGCAGGGCTTGGCGGATCGGCCGTGAACGGGGGATCATCACTCCGCCGGAGCTGGTGAAGTCGCTATACAACAGCCCGGCCCTGGGTCTCCTCTTTGCCGTGGTGATGGTCGTCTTCACGGTGCCTTATCTCGCGCTCCAGCCCATGGCAGCCGGCTATGCCCTGCAGGAGCTGGTCGGTCTCTCCTATTTCCCCGGCTGCATTCTGGTGACCGCCGTCATCGTGCTCTACACCCTGCATGGCGGCATGCGGGCCGTGGCCTGGACCGACCTTTTCCAGGGAATTCTTATGCTGGCCATGCTCGTGGCCGTCCTGGCCGTAATCGCTGATCATCATGGGGGGATCGCGGCCACCAACCAGAAAGTCATGGCCCTGAAACCGGCGCTGTTTTCCCGGCCCGGTGGCAGCGGACAGTACACTCTGGGAATCTGGTTCAGCTACATGGCCCTGTGGTTCCTGTGCGACCCGATGTTTCCGCAGCTCTTCCAGCGCTTTTTCGCCGCCAAAAGCGCGCAGTCGATCTCCCGGATGATGTTGTTTTACCCCCTGGTCTGTACGGTGGTGTTCCTTCCGCCGATCGCGGTGGGCGTGATGGGACACCTTTCGTTCCCGGATCTTGCCGGAAAACAGGCCGACCGCATTCTGCCTCTGGTGATAAACGCCGTTGCCGGGGATTTCATGGCGGCTTTGGTCACGGCGGGGGCGCTTACCGCCCTCATGTCCACCATGGATTCCCAGCTGTTGACTCTCAGCTCCATCTTCACCCGTGATCTGCTGCCCGCCTTGTGGAAACCCGCAACGAGGACCAGCGTTCCCGGTCGCATCTTCGTGATCGTGCTGAGTATGACCGGCCTGGCCCTGGCTTACCGGCCGCCGGCAACCATGATCGAGATCGCCACCGAGACCTTTACGGGGCTGGCGGTGCTCTTCCCGACGGTCCTGTTCGGTTTGTACTGGAAACGCGTCTATTCCGCTCCGGCTATTTTATCGATCCTCGCGGGTGAAACCGCGCTGGTTTGTTTGCACTTCAAGCTCATTCTGCCGGGTCCCTTTCTGCCGGTCATCCTGGTGATGCTGGCCGCCTTCGGCGTGTACATGGTTTCCCATTTTCTGCTGCGGGCGCAGGAAGGGAATCTTGCGATCCGCCTGCCCGTGTGGCAGATCGACCGTTATTTCCTGATGTTGGCGGGGATATTCGCGCTGGCGATGGATTTCTGGGCATGGGAACGCGTACCGCCGACGATCATGGGATTCCCCGCCTGGATGGCTTACTTTGTGCTGCTGTCCGCCGCCCAGATGGCCGTCATGACCTCTCTGATTCGAAACGAATCCGGACGAAAGGATTGAGGAAAAGTCCTGCGCAGAAGCTCCGGTCACCGATCCTGACGACGAGGCTGCGGCGGACAGAACTGTTGGATGACGTCCGCACAAGGCGTGCGGATCACGCCTGCTTCCGTGACAATCGCGGCGATGAGGCCGTTGGGCGTCACGTCGAAGGCGGGATTCCAGACGGCGACCCCGTTCGGGGCCGTCCGGACGCCGCCGCACCGGATCACCTCGTCGGGGTTGCGCTCCTCGATCGGGATCATACCGCCGTCCGCGAGTTCCGGATCGATCGTCGAGAGGGGCGCCGCCACATAGAACGGAATCCCGTGCGCCCGCGCCAAAACCGCAAGGCCGAAGGTTCCAATCTTGTTCGCCGTATCGCCGTTTGCGGCAATCCGGTCCGCACCGACGATGACCAGATCGACGCCCCCCTTCTGCATCAGGCAACCCGCCATGTTGTCCGCGATCAGCGTACAGGGGATGTCTTCGCGCATCAGCTCCCAGACGGTCAGTCTCGCCCCCTGGAGGACGGGACGGGTTTCATCCACGTAAACATGGATTTTTTTGCCCTCCTCCCGGGCCGCGCGGAGGACGCCCAGAGCCGTCCCGTAACCCGCGGTGGCAAGCGCCCCGGCGTTGCAGTGGGTAAGGATCCGGGCGCCGTCCGGGATCAGGTCGCGGCCGTTTCGGCCGAGACGGCGGTTGATTTCGATATCCTCCTCGCCGATCCGGATCGCCTCAGCAATGAGGGTTTCCCGGATTGCCTGCAGGGGACCGCCTTTCCCTTTTTCCGGAAGCCCCTCCCGGTCAACGCCATAAGCCTCCTCGCAGCGGCGTTTCATTCGTTCGATCGCCCAGAAGAGGTTCCGGGCCGTCGGGCGCGTGGCCGCAAACCGCGTGCAGATGTCATCGAAGGCCCGCCGGAAGTTCTCGGGGGGAGAATCGGGAATCCGAAGGGCGCCCAGGGCGATCCCCATCGCCGCGGCAACGCCGATTGCCGGGGCGCCCCGCACGGTCAGATCGTTGATCGCCGCGATGACTTCGCGGTAATCGGAACAGGCGACATAACGCTCCGCAAGCGGCAGGGCCTTCTGGTCGATCATCACGACAGCACCGTCCTGCCAGAAAACGGTTCGAATCTCCTGTGTCATCCCTTCATGAGTGGACATTGTTGATCCTCGGCATCCGTTTGATGGTGCATCCGGTTGACGCATCCCTCTAAAAAAGCAATGGAATTGTTGGGGCTCTCCATTTCAATGCTGTTGGGTGGCGGTCAGTTTTCAGAATTACGGCGGTCTTCATCTCAATGTTTGAAGAACATATTGGCCAATAAGCCGGCCACGACAGGAAATATTAAAACCCCGCTTGCCAAACGAATTAACGTGAACTGCCATCCCATGATGCCAAATTCAAGAGGCAGCCTTGAGATGCCCAGCAGAGACCACGCCGTCATAAAGGCGATCACCGTTCCGATACTGGCTCCCGCCTTCATGAGTCCGGCACCGATCGGCATGCTGACAAATGGACCGCTGGGGGTAAAGCTTCCACATATTGTGCCAATGACTATGCCTCGAAACCCTGACTCAGCACCCACCCATTTGGATATTAAATCCTGGGGGATGAGCACTTGAGCCATACCGGCAATAATGAAGGAAAAGATGAGCAATGGCGTTATCTCCAAGAGCATGGTACCGGTTATTTTCAGTCCGGCGATATGCTCACCCCCGCCTTTCTGATAACCGACATACAGAAGAATAATGGCGATAAGACCCATGACCGTGGTCGGTATAACCATTTTCAGCAACCCCCTGTTCGAATTTGTTTGTCTCGCTGCTTTCATGTTTCCCTGTTCTTACGCGTCGACATGACATTCACACCAGCGAATAGGCTATCGTGCCATTCCGGTTGTTGCTCCGCACTTTCCCCTGACCTTCCAGATACTTGACATGCGCCATGGTTTCCCCGAAGGCAAACCATTTCTGCTGCACCGGGAACTCCTCCCAGGTCTTGGCGGTGATGTCCCAGCTAATGTGGGGGGCAATTTCGAGAATGTTTTTCTCGCCATCGCCCAGGGCAACCAGCACCTCATTCAGCCGGGCGCGGTGGTGCTCCCGCAACGCCTCCACTCTTCCCGGCAGGTCATGCACCAGGCGGCGATGACCGGTCAGCACGAGTTCCACGTCAAGGGCGTTGACCTTCTCAAGGCTGTCCAGGTATTGCCCTAGAGAGTCTTCCACATCCACCCAGTAGATGATATTGGGAGTAATATCAAAGAGAATATGGTCGCCGGCGACCAGGATTTTCTTGTCTGCTTCATAAAGGCTCATATGCCCGGGCGAATGCCCGGGGGTTGCCACGCATCGGAAGTGGAAATGACCCATGTCTATCGCGTCACCGTCGTTCACAAGGGTGAAGTCCATCTTTCGTTTCAAACCATATTTATGCGCCGGATGACTCTCCATGGATTTCCGGGCACCGTCAGCGGCAAAGCCGTTGGCGATATAAACGTCCAGGATCTTCTGCCAGTAGTTTTCCCCGGCGCGTTGGGCATATATCCACCGCGATTCCAGCTCGTTGAAGTAGATTTTGGCGTTGTCCGAAGCCAGCGTGCCGAGAAGTCCCATGTGGTCCGCATGAAGATGGGTAATGAAAAAATCGGTCCGGTTGAGGTCGACCCCGATCTTGTTCAGGGTGGTGTTCATTGCGCTCAGGCATTCCTCGCGATTAAAGCCCGTATCGATAATCAGAACCCGGTCTTCCCCTTTGACGATATAGCTGTTCAGCCATTTCAGCGGACTTTTGGGCAGAGGAATTTCAGTACGGTACAGATTGGGCAGAATTTCTTCAATCATGCTTTTATGTGAACCTCCGTTAATGATTGTGAGCTTTTATCGTTGATGTCGGCAGGGAACTGGTCCTTCCCAACCCGGTGGAAGTGCGACATCAGCATGAGTAATGTGCTTGCCCAGACAAGACGTATCCTGCAAACAGGGCGGATCTATTTCAATGCCCCGGCTACAATCTCAGCCAGGTCGAGCACATTTACTTTATCTTCAGCACCTGCATCCTTCAGCCCGTCTTCAAACATCGTCATGCAATAGGGGCAGCAGACACAAATCGTCCTTGGGTTTTCTTTCAGGGCTTCCTCGGTGCGTTCCAGGTTGATGCGCTTGCCGACGGATTCTTCCATCCACATCCGTCCCCCGCCGGCGCCGCAACAAAACGATCTGTCGTAGCGGCGTTCCATTTCGGTTGGTGTCTTGCCGGTAACAGAGAGGACAACATCCCGCGGGGCCTCGTAGATTCCATTATAACGTCCCAGATAGCAGGAATCATGAAACACGATCTTGCCCAGGTCGTTTCCACTACTCAGTTTCAGCCTGCCGTCTTTGATCAGCGTATTGATCAACTGGGAGTGATGTACGACTTCCAATTCCACGCCGTACTGGCGGTAGTCGTTTTTCAAGGTGCTGAAGCAGTGCGGACATTGGGTGATGATTTTTTTCACGCCCCGGTCCTGGAATATTTTGATATTTTCTTTGACCATGCGGTCGAAGACGAACTCATTGCCGAGGCGGCGCAGGCTGTCTCCGCAGCATTTTTCATCTTTGCCCAAAATACCCCAGGAAACACCCCCTGCTTCCAGAACCTTGGCTATGGATAGGGTGACCTGCCTTTCGCGGGCATCGAAGGCGCCTGCGCAGCCCACGTAGAACAAATATTCGGTCTTGCCCGCATCGAAGGGCTTGGCGTCGATTTCCGATGCCCACTTGGCGCGGTCGGACGGAGCAATGCCCCAAGGATTGCTTCGCTGTTCCATATTTTCGAAAAAAGCCAGCAGTTCCTGGGGAAACCTGGCCTTCATCTCCACCAGGTCCCGGCGCATACCCACCAGTTTGGGCACGTGCTCGACAAATACCGGACAGACTTCCATGCAGGCTCCGCAGGTCGTACATGCCCAGAGGCTCTCCTCAGACACGCTGCCCTTCCCGTCCCCTCCGCCGATCAACGGCAATCCCTGTTCTTCTTTTCTGATGAACCGCGGACCGTTTTTCAACAGATTGATCTTGATATCATGGATGACAATCCGCGGATTGAGGGATTTGCCGGTATTGGCTGCCGGACACACATCCGAACAGCGTCCGCACTCGGTGCAGGCGTAAGAGTCAAAAAGGTCCTTCCAGCGGAATTGGGTTATCTGTCCGACCCCGAAAATAGCGCCCTTTTTGAACTCCTCCCGAGGTTGGACGGCCACCTTTTCCACGCTCCGAAAGAAAACATTGGGAATGGAGGCAAGAATGTGCATGTGTTTGCTGTAAGGCAGATAGTTCAGGAAACCCAGCAGTGTCAATGCGTGGATCCACCAGAAGACGGTTGCGGATGTTTCAAGGGCGGAGGCGGAAACGCCGGAAAGAAACGCACCCGCGATAAAACCGGATATGGGCATGTATTGTGCCGCCCGCTCCGTGCCGCCGGCAATCTCGCTCGCGTGCGTGCCGAAAAAGGCGATCATCAAGAGAGCAACCAGGCTGAGGATGGTAAAGGCATCAGGGCTTCGCGCCTCGATGTATTGTGGAGGGAAGGCCAAACGGCGGATAACCGCGAGGACGACGGCAATCAGGGCCAACAATGATACGATGTCAAAAACAAAGACGAGGGTGGAATAGATCCCTTCCGGTAACCTGGAAAGGCTTACATAATCCGGGGCCAGGCCATGCAGCAGGAACTCGGTATTGGCGATCATCAGAACCATGAAACACCAGAAAAGGACAGCATGGTTCAGACCGAAGGGGTAGCTGCGGCTGATGGAACATTGCTGGAACAAACAATGTATTATTGTGTCCCAGATTCGTCTGCCGATCTGATGGAAACGATCTTCCGCTTTCCCCAAAGTCACCAGGCGGAAGCGCCGGAAACAGCTCCATCCAAAAAGTACGACGGCGATCACAAAGATGCCTGTGTATAAGGGTGTGTTGATTGACACGATCTGCTCCTTAATTTAGTGGGTGGTATCCGCTTTGCACTGATTTGCTTTTTGGGTACGCAACTCCCGGATGCGGCTGGTAATGGCCGGAACAACCTGGAAAAGGTCGCCTACGATGCCGTAGGTGGCCACCTCAAAAATAGGTGCATGATGATCGCGGTTGATGGCGATAATCACATCCGAGTCCTGCATGCCCACCAGGTGCTGAATGGCGCCGCTGATGCCGCAGGCAATATAGATCTTGGGTCTGACTGTCTTACCGGTTTGTCCGACCTGGCGTTCCGGCGGCATCCAGCCGGCGTCCACGGCGCTGCGCGAGGAACCGACCACGCCGCCCAGTTCGTCGGCCAGTTCCCGCAAGAGATGAAAATTTTCTTTGCCCAGCATGCCGCGGCCGCCGGACACAATGATATCGGCGGCGGATATGTCTATGGCATCCGCACCTGCTTTGTGATCGTCGATGATCTCCAGTACTTTGGCCGCAATATCGTCTTCCGCCAGCGGCGTGGACTCGCGGATAATCATACCCCTGAGGGAAGCATCTTTCTCCGGCATGCACATCACGTGAGGCCGAACCGTGGACATCTGCGGCCGGGTGCGTTCGGTTAAAATGGTCGCCATGATGTTGCCGCCGAAAGCTGGACGGGTCTGAAGCAGGAAATTCTTTTCATCAATGCTCAGTCCGGTGCAATCGGCAGTCAATCCGGTATGAAGTTCCGTCGCTACGGAACCGGCCAGATCCCGCCCCAAACCGGTGGCGCCTACAAGAACAATTTCCGGCTTGTACTTGTCAATCAGGTAGCATATGGCTTTGTAGTAGGGTTCGGTGCGGTAGTAATGGAATACCGGATCATCGATCAGATAGGCCTTGGTTGCCCCATAGGCAAATGACTCATGGCACAGATTCTCCACCTTGTCGCCAAGGACAACGGCACACAGTTCCACATCCAATTTTTTCGCAAGGTCGGCGCCGGCCCCCAATAGTTCCCAGGAAACGGTGGCCGGCTTGCCGTCAGTCTGCTCGACAAAGATCCATACCCCCTTGTACTGTCTGAGTTTGGACGCAAGCCCGTCTTCTTCCTCGTCCAACGTCTCCTCGACCACATGGGCAGCCGCCGCCTCGCCGCCTTCTTGGGCCAACTGTTTCAGAATCTCCTGTTGTTTCGGCGTAAAGAATATCTCGAGAGCTTCAACCGGGCAGACTTTCAGGCATCGACGGCAGCCGGTGCATTTTTCGATATTGATAACCGGCTCTCCTGCTTGATTCATATCGATCGCCTCGAATTTACAGGCGCTCTGGCAACGAGCCCCGCAGGCAATACAATTACCCGGGATCAGCCGGGCCTTGCCCAAGGGTTTCTTTAATTTTGTTTTCTCCTGCATATTCATCCCTCTGCTTTTCTCTTTTCTGTCATAAAGAAATGATGTCTTTCCCAACGAGAGTGTCTATCAGTAAGTGAGCGGCTTCCTCAGGCCTGTTGCAGCCATCGCCCAATACCTGTCCTTGAGCCCTTTGCGGGGAAAAGATTTTGCGTACCTGGGTGGCCGAACCCTTCAGGCCGATATCTTCCTCGGCCAATTGCATCACCTTGTTGTTCCACAACGTCACTTCACGCTCTTCAGAGATCAACCGCATCGGCACTGTAGGATAGCGCGGCTGGTTGATTTCCCGCACGACTGTAATCAATGCCGGCATTGGCGCTTCCACGATCTCGTGCCGTCCTTCCAGTTTGCGTCTGACCCTCACCTTTTTGGTTTTCAGGTTCACATTTTGAATCTGGTCAACCAGGGTCAGTTGCGAGTATTTCAGGCGGGTGGCAATACCGGGTCCCACCTGGGCGGTGTCTCCGTCGATGGTTTGTTTGCCGCAAATCACCGCGGCCACCTCTTCCCTCTGGGAAAGACGCCTGATCGCCTCAGCCAGAACCATGCTGGTCGCGAGCGTATCCGCTCCACCAAAGGCGCGGTCGCTTAGAAGGATCGCCTCATCCACCCCTACGGACAGGGTCTTTCTCAAGGTAACCTCGGTGTTGGGCGGGCCCATGGAAATGACGGCCACCCGCAATCCATATTTGTCTTTGAGTTTCAGGCTTTCCTCTAATGCCTGGGCATCGAACGGGTTCATGATGAAAGGCACACCCTCTCTGACCAGGGTGCCGGTAACGGGATCAATTTTGACCTGGGTGGTATCCGGTACCTGCTTCACACATGCGACAACCAGCATTCTTACACCTCACAACATAAGATATCGTTTTCCGGATTCATATGGCGCGTCCACATTCTATGGAACTGTGGCCCCTATCATAATCAAGGAGGGGTGTCAAATCTCACCTTCCTCCCAAAAACAAGTTAGATATAATGATCAAGGCTTGTCAGAAGGCGGTGGCGAATCCTGAGTTTACGGCTGCCGTCAAGAAAGCGAAACTGACTGTTCAGCTTTTGGCGGGCGAAGAATTCTTTGAAGCATCCAAAACCATCTACGATACAATCAAAGGCCTGGAAGAAGTGCTCAAGTCTGGATTTAAAATAGAGGGATCGCGATGAAGGAAAAGTTTTGTAGGATTGCCATTCTCTCCTCGTCGCCCCTTTTTCGTCTTGCATGAAGGGATGTATGCGTTCAGGAATGGCCTCAGCCCGCGAGCATCTTTTTCAGGAGGTCGTTGATGAGCTGCGGGTTCGCCTTCCCCTGGGTCGCCTTCATCACCTGGCCGACAAAGAAGCCGAATACCTTTTCTCTTCCTCCCCGGTACTGCTCGACCTGGGTGGGATTTTTCCCGATGACCTCGGCAATCGTTTTGGCCAGGGCGCCCTCGTCCGTGATCTGGACGAGCCCCTTCTCCGCGATGATCGCCTGCGGCGTCTTGCCGCTTTTGTACATCGCCTCGCAGATCTCTTTGGCCATCTTCCCGCTGATCGTCCCCTCCTGAATGAGACGGATCATCCCGGAGAGGGAGGCCGGCGCGATGGGGCACTGCCGGATATCCCTCTTTTCCTCATTCAAAAACCGCAGGACATCGCCCATGACCCAGTTGGCCGCGATCTTCGGCTGCCCGGAGAGTTTGACCACCGCTTAGTAGTAGTCCGCCAGGGCACGGCTTGCGGTGATAACCCCCGCATCGTAAGCGGAAATCCGGTAATCCCGGACGAACCGCTCCCGCTTCTCCAGCGGCAGCTCGGGCAGACCTTTGCGGATCTCCTCGATCCAGGCGTCGTCGATCACGACGGGAACGAGGTCCGGATCGGGGAAGTAGCGGTAGTCGTGCGCCTCCTCCTTGCCCCGCATGGATTGGGTCGCGCCCGCCGTGTCGTCCCAGAGACGCGTCTCCTGGACCACCTTGCCGCCGCCCTCCAGAACGTACTGCTGGCGCTTGATCTCGTATTCGAGGGCCCGCTGAACGTTCCGGAAGGAGTTCATGTTCTTGAGCTCCGCCCGCGTTCCGAAGTCCTCCGTGCCCTTCGGCCGCAGGGAGACGTTCGCATCGCAACGGAAGCTCCCCTCCTCCATGTTTCCGTCGCAGATATCGAGATAGACGAGGGTTTCATGAAGACGCCGGAGGTAGGCCGCCGCTTCCTCGGCGCTCTGGATATCCGGCTCGCTGACGATCTCGATGAGCGGAACACCCGTCCGGTTCAGATCGACCAGACTCACGGGGTTGCGCTCGTCGTGCATCAGCTTTCCCGCGTCCTCCTCCATGTGGATCCGCGTGATCCCGATCCGCTTCTTTCCGCCGTCCATTTCCACCTCGACCCAGCCGTGCTCGGCCGGCGGATGGGCGTATTGGGAGATCTGGTATCCCTTGGGAAGATCGGGGTAGAAGTAGTTCTTTCTGGCGAAGTTGCATTCGGGGTTGATCCGGCAGTTGGTCGCGAGGGCCATCCGGATCATCAATTCCACGACCTTCCGGTTGAGCACCGGAAGCACCCCGGGCATCCCGAGGCAGACGGGACAGGTGTGGGTGTTGGGCGCCGCCCCGAACTTCGTCGAGCAGCCGCAGAAAATCTTCGCATCCGTGAGGAGCTGGGCGTGGATCTCGAGCCCGATGACCGGTTCAAATTCCATTATAACTTGGGTCTCCTTTTTTCGATCTGTGCGTGTTTCTCATAGGCCGAGGCAAACTGGAGCAGGCGCCCCTCCTGGAAATGGCCCGCCAGGAACTGCACCCCGACGGGCAGTCCGGCGGCGGTGAAACCGCAGGGGACGGAGATCCCCGGAATCCCGGCCAGGTTGGTCGAAATCGTGAAGATGTCGGACAGGTACATCTGCATGGGATCGTCCGTCCGTTCGCCGACCCGGAAGGCCGGCGTGGGTGTCGTGGGGGTCAGGATCACGTCGCACTTCGTAAACGCCTCGTCGAAATCCCGTTTGATCAGCCCCCGGACCTGGGACGCCTTCTTGTAATAGGCGTCGTAGTAACCCGACGAGAGGGCGTAGGTGCCGATCATGATCCGCCGCTTCACCTCGGCGCCGAAGCCCGCCGCGCGGGTTTTCTTGTACATCTCCAACAGATCGCGGCCCGCTTCGGAGCGGAAGCCGTACTTCACGCCGTCGTAGCGGGCGAGGTTGGAACACGCCTCCGCCGGGGCGACGATGTAATAGACGGCGAGGCAGTATTCGGTGTGGGGAAGCGAGATCTCGATACATTCTGCTCCCGCCCCTTCGACAACCCGGATCGCCCGGCGGACGGCCGCCTCGACCTCCGGGTCGATCCCGGCGACAAAGTACTCCTTCGGGATCCCGACCCTCCAGCCTTCGATCCCCTTGCCCAGGAACCGCCGGTAATCGGGGACCTCCTCCGGCACCGAGGTCGATTCCCTGGGGTCGTAGCCGGCGATGACGTTCATCAGGATCGCGCAGTCCTCCACATCCTTCGTGAAGGGTCCGATCTGATCCAGTGAGGAGGCAAAGGCGATGAGGCCGAAACGGGAGACCCGCCCATAGGTCGGCTTCAGGCCGACGACGCCGCAGAGGGCCGCCGGCTGGCGGATGGATCCGCCTGTGTCGGAGCCCAGTGCGGCAATGCACTCATCGGCGGCCACCGCCGCCGCGGAGCCGCCGCTGGAGCCGCCGGGAATCCGTTCGAGATCCCAGGGGTTCCGCGTCACACCGAAGAAGGATGTCTCCGTGGAGGAACCCATCGCGAATTCGTCCATGTTCGTCTTGCCGGTGAAGACGGCGCCCGCCGCCCGCAGTCTTTCCACAACGGTCGCATCGTAGGGCGGAATGAAGCTCTCCAGGATCCGGGAGCCGCATGTCGTCCGGCCCCCCTGCGTGCAGAAGATGTCCTTCAGCGCAATGGGGATTCCCGTCAGCGCGCCGATCTCACCTTTTCGGATTCGCCTGTCCGCCGCTTCCGCCCCGGCCAGGGCCGTCTCCCGCATCAGCGTGATGTAGGCGCGGACCTCTTCTTCAACGGCGTCGATCCGGCCGAATACGGAGGCGGTAATCGCGGCGGAGGTGGTCTCCCCCGCCCGGAGCCGGTCCAGCAGTTCATGAATGGTCAACTGATATAATTCCATATTTCCCCTTACTCGATCACCTTCGGGACCAGGAAACACCCCCCGCGCGCCTCCGGGGCGTTGGCCAGCGAGGCCTCCGGGGGGAGGGACGCGCCGACCGCATCTTCACGGAAGGCGTTCTTCCGGGCAATCGCGTGGGTGACCGGCTCGACGTCGGCCGTCTCGACTTCGCCCAGTTTGTCCATGTACAGAAGAATGTCGTTCAATTGGGAGGTGAATTTCTCCATCTCCTCCTCGCCGAATTCCAGTCTCGCCAAATGGGCCACATGGGCCACCTGCGCCTTGCTGATCTTGATCTTCTCCAATGAATCACCTCAACAGCGTCCATTAATCCTGGACCGGAAGCTTGATCCCGCAAGCCCCAACCGGTGAGCGGGGAGCTTCCAACAGCGGGACAAGGACATCATATTTTCCAGAAGGGTCCGATTTTCTCCTTCACCTTCCCGATCAGGCGGCTGCACGTTTCATCCGTATCCGCAGTTATCCCGCTCAGCGACTCCTCCGTCACCTGTGTTTCCCCGAGGAGTTCGAGGAGAACCGCACGCACGGATCGGGTCAGGCCCAGAACATTATACCCGCCCTCGAGGACCAGGACCAGACGACCCTTGCAGCATTCATCCGCCAGGTCGAGAAGAATCCGGGTCAGGCAGGCGAATCCTTCCGGCGTCACCTTCATCTCCCCCAGGGGATCGCCGATATAGATATCGAAACCGGCGGATACCAGGATAATCTCCGGACGGAACGCACGGGCGACCGGGCAGAGGAGTTCCCGGAACACGCGGATGTAGAAGGCGTCGTCCGCCCCGGGCCGCAGGGGGACATTGATCGTATAGCCGAGTCCCGGCCCCTTCCCAGTCTCCGCCAAGTTGCCCGTCCCCGGGTAACCGGGAAACTGGTGCGTGGAAAAGTAGAGAACCTGGCGCTCTTCGTAAAAAGTATCCGCCGTGCCGTTGCCGTGATGAAGGTCCCAGTCCACAATCAGGACCCGATCCATGCCCCAACGGGCCAGGGCATGCCGGGCGCCGATTGCAATATTGTTAAAGATGCAGAACCCGGCCGCCTCCGCCGCCTGTGCGTGGTGTCCCGGCGGCCGGACCAGGGCAAAGGCGTTATCCGTTTCCCCGGAGACCACGCTGTCAATGGCGTTCATGACCCCCCCGGCCGCCAATCTCGCCGTATCATAAGTCTCGGCGGTGGCGACCGTATCGGGATCGAGCATCGTCATCGCCTGTCCCGCCGTGTGGGCGATGAAATCGATGTAGGAAGACCGATGGACCCGTTCCAGCTCTTCGCGCGTGGCGTGCCGCGCATCGATCCAGACGAATTTCCACGCCATGTCGGGATTGTCCAGCATCTCGTAGATTGAGACGAGGCGCTCAGGGGTCTCGGGATGGGCAAATCCGCTTCCGTGTCCTAAATAGCGTCCATCCTTCACAATCCCCGTGTTCTTCGACATCAGGCCACCTTCCCTTGGGGGGGTCAACGTATGCCTCGGACCGTGGTCGCTTCTAACACAAAAACCCTTAAATAGCAAAAGATTTTGCGGACGCCCGCCTCCCGGAAAAACCATTGACAAACCTTTCCGTCTACGGGTATAGATCCAGTTGAGGATTCTTTTTTTTCAGGGGAATTCCTCCGGGGTCCCAGGAGATTTCCGGGAGGCCGGTAAAGAAAACGAGGTGGGAGCATGTTTGGTATCGGTATGCCGGAGCTGCTGGTAATTGCGGTGATTGCCCTTCTCGTGGTGGGCCCCAAAAAATTGCCTGATATCGCAAAGGCGCTGGGAAAGGGGCTCTCTGAATTCCGCAAAGTCACCGAAAGCGCCACCGACACGATCAAGGAGACGCTGAAGACGGACGATTTGAAAAAGGACATGGACGGGATCAAGGAATCCCTGCTCTACGGGAAAGAAGAAGAGAATGCAGAAGAGAAGGAATCCCCCGTTCCTCCCGATGCTGCCGACGGGACAGAAAGCGAAGCCCCGAAGAATACCGACACAAAACCCCATGCATGAGCATTACGGGGACACGATGCCGTGTCGTGTCCCCGTAATGCTCCCTCACCGGAGCCACACAAGCCATCTCATCTATGGATAACGAAAAAGCCGAAGAAGAAAAACTGCCGCTGACATCGCACCTCGAAGAGCTGAAGACGAGGCTTAGCCGCATCCTCATCGTCGTCGGCATCGGTTTCGGCGTCTGCTATCTGTTCAAGGACTGGTCCTTCCGGGTAATCACCAAACCCCTCGTCGACGCGATGCCGGCCCAGAGCTCTATGATCTTTACCGGGCTGCCGGAGGCCTTCTTCATCCACATGAAGATCGCCTTCTTCGCATCCCTGTTTCTGACGGCCCCCTATACCCTCTTCGAGATCTGGCGCTTCGTCTCCCCGGGGCTTTACAAAAACGAAAAGAGGTTCGTCTTTCCGTTCGTCTTCTTCTCCACGATCCTGTTCGTCAGCGGCGTTCTGTTCGGATACTTCGTCGCGTTGCCTCCGGCCTTCCGCTTCTTCGTGAGTTTTTCCACGGATTTTCTCAAACCGATGATCTCTTTTCGGGAATATCTCGGTCTGACGCTCAAATTCCTCCTCGCCTTCGGCCTCTGTTTTGAGATGCCGGTTTTCATCTTCTTCCTCGCCAAACTCGGCATCGTCAACGCGAAAATGCTATCAAAACAAAGGCGTTACGCGATCCTGATCATCTTCATCCTCGCCGCCATCCTGACCCCGTCTCCCGATGTTTTCAGCCAGATCCTGATGGCGGTTCCGTTGATGGTTCTTTACGAGGTGAGCATTTTTGTGGCCAAATTCGCCCGCAGGAACAAGCCCGCACCGGAAGCAAACGCGGATGCGGGAAAAGCGGAAAAAGAGGAAGCGGACCGCCCATGACCGTTAAACGCTATACCCCGCGAAAGAGGAGACCGCCTTCCCGGCACTCCCTCCTGGAAATCATCATCGTCGCGATTCTCGTGCTCTTCGTCACTGCCGCCCTGGCGGGGAGCAGCCTGATCTATTACGTGCTCCTGAAGGAACTCCCCAGCATTGCCGCCTTGAAGGACTACCGTCCCAGCATTACGACACGGGTCTATGCGGACAACAACGAACTGATCGACGAATTCTTCCTCGAAGACCGGAAGGTCATCAAATACGAGGAGATCCCGAAGATAGTGATCCAGGCCTTCGTCGCTTCCGAAGATGCCCGATTTTTCCAGCACCGCGGCTTCGACATGCAGAGCATGTCCCGGGCCTTCTTCAAGAATGTCGAGGCGGGCAAGATCGTCCAGGGGGGGAGCACGATCACCCAGCAGGTCGCCAAGACCCTCTACCTCTCCCCGGAGAAGAGCTACATGCGGAAGGTCAAGGAGGCGCTTCTCGCCTACAAGATCGACCGGTATCTGACCAAGGAAGAGATCATCACCCTCTATCTGAACCATATCTACCTCGGCCACGGGACCTACGGCGTCGAGGCCGCCGCCCAGGGGTATTTCGGGAAAAGCGCCCGAGATCTGTCGTTGCCGGAAGCGGCCCTGCTGGCGGGACTCCCCAAGGCGCCCAGCAGCTACTCCCCCTATCTCCATCCGGAGCGGGCCTATCAGCGGCAGGTTTATGTCCTCAACCGGATGTTGGAAGACGGCTACATCACCCCGCGCGAGAAGGACCGGGCGCTTTCCACGTTCCTTAAATTCCGCTCGATCAAGCCGAAGGACAAGATTGCCCCCTACTTCATCGAAAATATCCGCCGCTACATCCAGGAAAAATACGGCAGCGACGTGCTATACAAGGAGGGGCTTGAGGTTTATACAACCCTGAATATTCAGATGCAGAAGTCGGCGCGGGATGCGGTGGAGCAGGGCCTCCGGGAGATGGAAGAACGGGAGAACTATGAGAAGGGTCAGGTCCAGGGCGCCC
>JAFGRP010000012.1 GCA_016935075.1 Deltaproteobacteria bacterium
CCTCCGTGTGCGCCTTCTCGATTTCGTCCAGCAGCAGAACCGCGTGCGGGTTCTTCCGGATCGCCTCGGTGAGGAGACCGCCCTCTTCGTAACCGACATAGCCCGGAGGCGCCCCGACGAACTTCGCCACGGCGTGCCTCTCCTGGTATTCGCTCATGTCGTAGCGCAGCAGCGGCACCCCGAGCGTCGCGGCAAGCTGGCGGGCCAATTCGGTCTTTCCCACACCGGTCGGTCCCACGAAGAGGAGCGAGGCGATCGGTTTTTCGGGCTCGCGAAACCCGGCGCGCGACCGCTTGACCGCCTCCACGACCCGTTCTACCGCCTCATTCTGACCGAAGATCCGGGCCTTCAGTCCGGCTTCCAGATCCTTGAGCTTCTCGGCATCCGTGGAGGAGATGCTCTTCTCCGGGATCCGGGCGATCCGGGCGACAACGCGCTCGATTTCCTGCGTTCCGATCACCGCCGCATCCGCGGCTTCGCCGGTCTCGCAGCGGTTCATGGAGACAAAGGCGCCCGCCTCATCGATCACGTCGATCGCCTTGTCCGGAAGACGGCGGTCGCTGATATAACGGCCGGAGAGTTCTGCAGCCGCCTCAAGGCCCTCTTCCGTATAGACGACCTGGTGGTAGGTCTCGTAACGCCCGCGGAGCCCGTCGAGGATCCGGACGGTCTCCTCGACGGTGGGTTCCGGGACTTCGACCTTCTGGAAACGCCGGGAGAGGGCGCCGTCCTTCTCGAAATACTTCCGATATTCGTCGTAGGTCGTCGAACCGATGCAGCGGAGTTTTCCCGAGACGAGAGCGGGCTTGAGGATATTGGAGGCGTCCATCGATCCGCCCGAAACGGCCCCTGCGCCGATGATATTGTGGATCTCATCGATAAAGAGGATCGCCTTCTCCTGTTTCTGGAGTTCGGCGATGACCCGCTTCATGCGCTCCTCGAAATCGCCGCGGAAGCGGGTACCGGCGAGGACCGCCCCCATGTCGAGGGAGTAAATCTTCACGTCCCGAAGCTTTTTCGGGACGTGGCCTTTGGCGACGAGCTGGGCAAGGCCCTCGGTAATCGCCGTCTTTCCCACCCCCGGTTCCCCGACGTGGACCGGGTTGTTCTTGAAACGGCGGCAGAGGACCTGGATCGTCCGCGAAAGGATCTCCTCCCGGCCGATCAGCGGATCCATTTCACCGGTCTTCGCCCGGGCGGTCAGTTCCGTTGTGTAGGTCCTGAGAAATTTGTTCTGATCCTCTTTGGCCTCCCGGACCGTATCTCCTTCGCGCGTTCCCGGACCCGTCCTCTTTTCACCCGCCCCGTCGGGGAGGACCGAGATGCCGTGAGAGATGTAATTGAGGAGAACCATCCGGGTGATTCCTTCCCGCTGGAGGAAGAAGGCGGCATGGGATTCTCTTTCTTCGAGCAGGGAAACGAGGATGTCCCCTAATTCCAGGATTTCTTTCTGGGCGGAAGAGGTGTGCCAGGCGGCCCGTTCGAGAACGCTCTGGAAACCGAGGGATTGGGCCGCCCGGTTCATCGTGGCCGTTGCCGTGTCGGCCTCGTCGAGATGCTTCTCGATGACCTTCTTCAGGTGTGCCGGATCGCCGCCGCAATGGAGAATGATCTCCCGCCCTTCGTCGAAAAAAAGGCAGGCGTAGAGGAGATGCTCCGGCGTGATGAACTCATGCCGCCGGACATTCGCTTCGGCATACGCCGCCATGATGATCCGGTTGAGGTTTTCGCTGATCTTCATGATTCCTCCCCCTTCACAGGGACCGTCAAACCTCCTCCAGGGAGCATTTCAGCGGGAATTCCCGCTTTCTGGCCAGTTGATGAACCCGCACGACCCGGGTTGCCGCAATGTCATAGGTATAGATCCCGCAGATTCCCTTTCCTTTGTTGTGGACGTCGATCATGATCCGCGTGGCGTCCGCCGCCGGTTTGTGGAAGACCGAGATGAGGACCTCGATTACAAAATCCATCGTTGTATAATCGTCGTTGTGCAGGATCACCCGGTACATCTTCGGTTCCCGGATCTCCTGTTCGGTACCTGCATTCGGTTCTGAAAGGCCGTCCGGACTATCCGGCATCATGGCTGCCCGCTCTCCTCCACCTCGTTGTTTTCCGCCCGTTCCTTAAGACTCGGCTATAGTATAAGCAATGGAGTGGGGCATGTCAATCCGGCACTTTATTCCGGTTATTCTGGGGTTATTCTGGTTATTCTGGGGACATGGGGTTATTCTGGGGACATAATACCTTTTTCCTGCTTGCCCTTCACGGGCCTTCCCCGTTTTTCCGGCTTCAGAGTGCGGCCGATCAAGCGTTCAAGCGATTCGATAAATGATGGATCTCCCGCCGGGCGCCCCGTTCTCGTGGCCGAACGAAGAGCCTCAGTCTGCTGATCCTTCGCATCCGCAAAAAATATGCGCCAATCATCGATGAGGCCCATTAAGGTCCTGTCTTTCACCAGGATATCGGTTTCGGTTTTACCGACATGAAATGCGGCGCTCGACCAGGCGTAATCCCACGCTGCGTTGACCATACCTGCTCTTACAGGGTTCGTTTCCACGTAATGCGCGGCGGCTATCAGGTGGCGCTCATCCAGCACACAAGAACCGAATCTCCCCTGAAAAAGATAGCCGCGCACGCCATCCGAAAAATTCTTCATGCGGGTATATTTTCTGTGGGCTTCTCCAAAACCTCGGGCAAAAGATGTTTCTTCCTTGGGCACGGCGATGAAGTGAACATGATTTGTCATGAGACACCAGGAGAGAATTTCTACCCCGAAACGCTCTGTCTCTTCCCTGACATGCTGCAAGTAGCAGCGCCTGTCCGCATCGCTTTGGAAAACAGCCATGGAGCGGACACCCCTCTGTGTGAGGTGGTGTGGATAACCGACGGCGATTATTCTCGATAGGCGAGCCATGATTGGGAAGGTAGCAGCTTCGATGATGAGATGTCAAGAAATGGTATTATGTCCCCGAATTAAATTACGGCCTTGCCCGGCTGCGGTCTCTCAATCTTTCGGCCACGGCGAGGACCGTGTTTGCATAGACGGTGTCGTGGTTGTAATCGAAGATCACGCGGTGCTGGCCGCTCCGGTCGATCCCCGGTCGCCAGCCGTGGCCGCGCAGGTAGTTGGCGATGCTGTGGAGGGCGTCCGTCATCGTGAAGGGATCGATGCGTCCGTCACCGTTGGCGTCCACGCCATAGATGAAGACATTCGAGGGCATGAACTGACACAGGCCGATCGCCCCATAAATCGAACCCCGGATGCCGAGCGGATCGATGCCGTCCCGGTCGGCCAAACGGAGCAGCGCCTTGAGCTCCTCGTAGGCCCAGTCGCCCTTTTCACGGCAGCAGCGGCGGGCAAACGCCTCATTTCCCTCGTTGATCGTCCTGGGGCCGAGATGGGGTTTTATCGTTTCAAGGTCGGCATTCATGGCCATGCTGGCGAGACGGTTGAATACGAGCCGGTTCCCGGTGTTACGGCCGAGGTTCGTTTCCATCAGCAGGATTGAGACGACGATCTCCTTCGGGACGCCATAGAGGGACTGAATTTCCTCCAGAGTGGCCAGGTTTTCGAGCGCATAGGAGTGGGCGCGTGCGATGGCCCAGCGACTCAGGTAGTCCCGGCGCACGGCCTTCTTCATCCGGTCGGCGGATCCATCCTCAGTGGAGTCCTTACGGAGCAAAACCTTTATTTTTTCAACCATCGCGTCCGGCTCGAACCGGACCTCCGGGCGGGCGAAGAGCGCCTCCATTGCCGGCTGGTTGAAACCGTCGGCGCCCAGGCGTTCGACAAGCGGCGCCCAGTCGGCGGCGGCGGATCCGACCGGTCCGGAGAGAAGAAACAGAAAAACGATCGCCAAAATGCAGGGGAAAATGGTCCGGGCAGCGTCTTTCCGGATGTTCTGGGACACAGTTCGGAAGACAATGGCATTCACACAGGGGGGCATGGCTTTCCTCCGTGTAGAGAATACCACAGCATACGGATAAAATCCAATACCGCGGCCGTAGAATTCCTCTTTTTCTCTGGCGCAGGCGCGCTTCACCGCGGTGACCGCGGCAGACGCTTGGGCAGATCGCCGACGATTTCTATGGGCGGACCGTCCACGAGGGGTTTCTGGGATCCGTCGTCCTCGGCATACAGCGCCTCGCCGATCGTCCAGGCGTAGAGTTTCTTCGCATCCTCCATGACCGGCTCGTCCGGCACGCCATAGGTCCTCTTCTGCATGGCCTCGTCAAAAACGCCGATGCAGCCGTGGGAGGCGGGCCTCCCCGGCATGTCCCGCGCGTGGATCCAGTATAAGAAGTTATCCTTGTCGATGAAGAAAAAGATGGCGTAATCCATCGGATACGGGATGTTTCCCTTGGCCGTCTTGTAGAGGGATGAAGTGTGCCTGCGGTGGTATGCCTCCGCCTTGAACAGGCCGGTCGGGGCAAGGTGTCCTTCGATGCCGGTCACCGCCGGCATCGAGAAGACGAGCCTGCCGTGTTCATACGCCCCGAGCCACTGCTCGGTGACATTCAGGTAAATGTACTTTGCATGCCTGCGCGCCGGCTCATAGACGTCCGGGAGCGGATTGTAATTTCGGATATCCTCCATACTTTCCGGGACCTTGACCGTCATTCCGGGGTAGACGTGGCGTCGGTCTATCCGGTTGAAGCGGGCGACCAGGACCCAGTCCTTTCCGAAGAGCCGCTCCAGGCTGTCCTGCGGTCTGATGAAGTGGGACCTCCAGCGGATGCCATTCTGGCTGGGGTATTCGAACCGGCTCAGGTCCTCCCGCGCTCGATCCTCCGGCGAGGCGGCCGGATCGGAGGTTGATTTCGGATCGATTACGGCGGCGGCGACAATGATAGCGACCCCCACGGTGACATAGAGGATCCGGTGCAGTATGAGCCCTGGTTTCAGACGGTTCCAAACCGTCGATAAGCCGCTGGTCATGGCGCTTCCAGTAGCATGATCGGCCGGACGGTTCAAGCGGAATCCGTCACTTTAGGAGCCTGTCAAAGACATAAATCCCGCAAGGGATGTTGCATTGAATCGAGAGGCAAAGGTTTTTGCTTGACAAGGGAATCCCGCGCAAGTTTAATGGCCAAAATCTTTGTTTTTTGTCTAAATCCCATGTGAAACCGAAGGCCGCCTCCGGACCTCTGCCACGGAGCGGACCATAACCGGATCGGAGTATAGACATGACGGAGGCGGGCGTGTGAACATCTTTCAATCATCGCTAAGAAGATGGCTTCCGGTGGTGTTGACTTTTTTACAGGGGCACCTATGATCACCGCCGTGATTCCCCGGCACACCGGTCATTGGAATGAATTACTCCTGGAGGAACTTCTTCGGAACCTCCTGATCCGGAAGATCATTCTCCTCGATGCCGGAAGCGGATATCCGCTTCCGCAACGCTGCGAGGCGCTTGCCTGTGATGACCCCGCCGCCGGCCGGACCTGGAACGATCTGCTCGCACGGGTCACGACGGGCCACCTGCTCTATTTCTTCCGTCCCGATGCCCGGGTCGATCCCCGCGCCGCGGACCGCCTTCTGGCCGCGGCCGAGGCGACCGGGGCGGGAATCGTTTATGCGGACCGCGCCGAGCTTTGCGGCGAAACCCTCCGGGAACATCCCCTCAACGATTATCAGATCGGAAGCATCCGCGACGGCTTCGACTTCGGGCCCCTGATCCTCATTTCGACCGCCGCTGCCCGCCGGGCGCTCCGGAAATACGGGGAGATTCCGTCTGGCCGATGGGCAGGCTGGTACGACCTCCGCCTGAAGCTCTCGACCGATCGGGAGCTCTTCCATCTCCCGGAATGCCTCTCCACGGTGACGGAGGCGGTCCCGGCCGGGGCGGACGCCGCGGCAAAGGGGGGTGGGGGGCACTTTGCCTATGTCGATCCCCGGAACCGGACGTTTCAGGTGGAGATGGAGAAGGCCGCGGCGGCGCATCTGAAACGGATCGGGGCGTGGCTTGCCCCGTCGTTCCGGGATATTCCGCCTTCGAACCGCCCCTTTCCCGTGGAGGCGAGCGTCGTCATTCCGGTGCGGAACCGCGTCCGGACCGTCGCCGACGCGGTGGAGAGCGCGCTGGCGCAGCGGACCGGCTTTCCGTTCAACGTGATCGTCGTGGACAATTACTCCACCGACGGAACCACGGAAAGGCTGGCGGATCTCGCCGGACGTCATCCCGCCCTGAAACACATCATCCCCAAACGGCGCGATCTCTCCATCGGCGGCTGCTGGAACGAGGCGATCTTTTCCGAGGCCTGCGGCCGGTACGCCGTGCAGCTCGATTCGGACGACCTCTACGCGGGGGAGGATGTCCTGGGGCGCCTTGTTGACGCCCTGCGGCGGGGAAACTGCGCCATGGTCGTCGGGTCCTATACCATCGTCGACGGAGACCTCCGGGAGATCCCGCCCGGTTTGATCAACCACCGGGAGTGGACGGAGGAAAACGGGCGGAACAACGCCCTGCGCATCAACGGCCTGGGGGCGCCCCGGGCCTTCAACACGGAGATTCTCCGCCGGTTCGGATTTCCCAACGTCGGTTACGGCGAGGATTACGCGGTGGCCCTCCGCATCTCCCGCGAATGGCGGATCGGCCGGATCTACGAAAGCCTCTACCTCTGCCGCCGCTGGGAGGGGAACACGGATGCCGCCCTTTCTATTGCGCAGGCAAATCGCCACGACGCCTACAAGGACCAGCTCCGGACGATCGAGATCCGTGCGCGTCGAAAACTCAACGGTGTGAGGGAATGGAAATCCTGATCCGGCCCTGGCGGCGAAAGGATCTGCCGGCGGTGCGGCGGATCCTTTGGGAATCGTGGATAGCCGCCTACCGCGCATTCATCCCGGCGGACGATCTCCGGGTTTATCACGAGGCGACCTACCGGATCGAATCCCTGAAGCATCTTTATGAAAGCCCTTCTGTCCACGGCTTCATCGGCGAGGCGGACGGGACGCCGGCCGGTTTCGCACGGGTACAGTTTCACGGGAATGAAAATCGCCTCTACCTGGCGTCGCTTTATCTGCTGCCGGACTTTCAGCGAAAAGGGATCGGCGGGAGGCTGCTCGCGGCCGCGGAGAAGAAGGCCCTGGCTTATAACCTTGTGGAACTCTGGGTCGGGGTGATGTTCCAGAACGAGCCGGCACGTCGCTGGTACGAAAAGCGCGGCTTCCGGTTCGTAAAAAAGGAGCCGTTCCGGATGGGAGGGACGATCGTTCCCCATCTGATCGGCTGCAAGGCGATCGGGGAATCGGACTGAAGACGGGAATCAATCCTTTTCTCAGAGAAAGAATTCATCGAGCGGGCGTACTTCTTCAGCCCGTATTTGACATACCTCATTAGGAAGGTGTAGTTTTCAACAGAAAGGCGCAACTATCCTGTGGGCAAACGAAAAGAACCGTTTCGCATCAAAGACTTTCAGTCTCAATTTTCCCGATGTGCGGTACATCGAGAAACCTATCGAGAATTTGTATGTAAATGGCGACCGCCTGCCGGCAGTGGATGTTCTGACCGCAGGCTTCCCCTGCTAAGCTTTTTCTATAGCCGAGTTTCCCCTGATGGATTTCGACCGAATAGTCTGCTATAATGCAGCTATGTCGATAACCACGGGCGAGGTCAGGCCATGGCAAAAAAATTACCCAAAAAGGTTCAAGAGATCCTGACGGAAGCGAAGGGGCAACTGAGCGCACTGTATGCCCGTCGCCTCAAAGGGGTGATCCTTTTCGGATCGTACGCCCGGGGGGATTATACAAAAGGGTCCGATATTGACCTGCTGATGCTTTTGGATGGCTTGGACGATCCTGCCGCTGAAAGGGAACGCTATTTTACTGCTATCTGCGACCTCTCCCTGAAATATGATACGGTGGTATCGGTGATCCCGATCGATTACAAAACGTATCACTCCCGGAAGACTCCCCTCATTATGAATGCTCTCAGGGAAGGGGTGCGTATATGACGGAGTCGGTCCAGGAACTCCTGAATAAGTCTGAACGGAGCATCGATGCCGCGAAGTTGCTGCTCAACGACGGTTATCCGGACTTTTCCGCGAGCCGGGCCTATTACGCCATGTTTTATGTTCTGCAGGCTTTGATGCTCGATCGGAACCTCTCCTATTCAAAACATTCGGGCATCATTGGCGCTTTTGGCAAGGAATTCGTCAAAACCGGTATCTTTGATAGCCGTTTTCATCGGTATGTTCTCAGTGCCTTCAATCTGAGAAATGCCGGCGACTACGGAGGCGGCCAAGACATCAGCAAAAAGAAGGCGGCCCTGACCATTTCTGAGGCCGTCGAGCTTCTGAGCGAAATCAAACGTCATCTCGCGGGTGGCGGTCATGAATGACCTCCGCATTATTTTCCTGCTTTCCTCTTCTCTTCCGGAACGGGGAGGGTGATCAGGAGTGGGGATGGCGCTGAGCGAAAAGACGAAGGAAGGACCGGAGCGGGGATGTTTTGCGGTGTTTGACGGCACTCGGGGGACGGCTCCCCTCGCCGATCTGGCCGCCGCCCTCCTTGCACGGCAGGAGAAAGACTGGCCGGGCCTCGCCGGGGGGTATGAAGCCCTGGAGGAGGCCGGATGGCGCGAAATCCGCGGCGAGGGCTGGGGCGTCAAAGTCCAGTTCAATCCGAGGCGGATTGTCAGCAGCGGTGCGAATCTCGATCCGGAATCGATCCGGCGGCGCCCCTGTTTCCTCTGCCTCGACCATCTCCCCCCGGAACAGCAGGCGATTCTCTACCGGGACGACTATCTTGTTCTGTGCAATCCGATGCCGATTTTTCCGGGCCATTTGACGATTGCGCACCGCCGCCATCTTCCCCAGTTGCTCCTTGAGAACATACCGACATTCCTGAGGCTTTCTGCGGACTTCGGTTCCCGGATGATCCTCTTATACAACGGCCCGTGCGCCGGCGCCTCCGCGCCAAACCATCTCCATTTCCAGGCGGCCCCCGCAGGTCTCCTGCCGGTGGAAAAAGAGATTCTGGATCCCCGGAAAAGGACCGGGACACGGCGGCGGAAGGGTGTGCAGATTTGCCGGACGGCGGGGCTGGCCCGGGGAATTCTGGTGATCGAGGGAAAGGAGGAGGGAAATGTTGCGGCGGCGGTCGGGGAGGTGATCGGAATGCTCTGCCGCTCGGCGACCTCCGGCGATGAGCCGCTGCTGAACCTGCTTTGTACACGCAGCGGGGAGGGGTGGCGCCTGGCCCTCTTTCCCCGGCTGAAACACCGGCCGGACGCCTATTTCCGGGAAGGGGAAGAGAGACTCCTCATCAGCCCCGGCGCGGCGGACATGGGCGGCCTGCTGATCACCCCCCGCGAGCAGGATTTCCGAAAGCTGACGCCGGAACTCGTTGCCGGGATTTTCCGGGAGGTGGCCTTCGACGACGCAGCGGTTGATAGCCTTCTGAATTCGCTTTGATCCCAATTCCGGCGCATGAAACAGTCATATTTCGTTTACCGGATCCCGGCTGCGAACCGCCGAAGGCACCGTGGCCATCCGTTTCAAAAGGTTATTTCTGCACCGACCCTGCCTGCGAGGATTCCCGTCCGGGAGCGGCGGGAGATCAGATAACGGTACAGGGTTTCAGACGACAGGACCACCTTTCCCGCGGCGCCGGATGCGTGCAGCAGATGGAGCCCCCGGGGGCCGCGGACGGCGATCCCGGTGTGGCTGACGTCGATCCCCTCGGCATCCGTCGCGACGGCGATGATATCGCCGTTCTCGATCCCGCTGAATCCCTTCAGGCGGGCCTTCGGAATCCGATACAACGTCCGCCGGGAGCAGGCGGCTTCCACGCTGCGCACCCTGCAAAAAGCGGCCGCGTCCCCAAGCGGCGGGATCTCCTCCCGGCGGTCGGTCAGCGCATGGAAGGCCTTCCGGAATGGGATGCCGCCGAGCTCCCGCGTGATGTCGCGAACGATCCCTTTGCGACCGTTGTCCCGGAGCCAGTCGGTAAAGTAGTGGAGACGGGATGGGTAGCCGCAGCAACGTCCGCCCCGGTAGCGGATCCGCTGCAGGGCCGCGGCGTAGTCCTGAAACGCGGTCCTGCCCGCCCGGATCAGGCCGGCCAGAACGACGGCGTTCTCGACGAAGGTAACGCAGTCGAAGGCGCGGAGATTGATGACGAGCTCCTCCGGCCCTTTCCGTTCCAGTGTTCCGGCCGCGTAGGGGGCGCCGAGAAAGGCGCTTCCCGCCGCCACGACGAGTTCGCCGGCCGGCTTTCCGGACCATCCCCGCTCCCGCGCCGCCTTCAGGTGCATTTCGCAGATCTTTCGGTCTTCCGGCAGGAAGATCAATCCGTCTCCTCTCTGGAACAGGGGTGACCCCCTCCCCTTTCTCTTCTCCGTCAATGATGATTTTTTCGATCCTTCTGTATCACAAAACCACCTGCGAGGCATCCGGAAAAGGGATCATGACCTGACCCCTTCCGACAAATAGCGGTGGAAATTTTCCGGGATATTGGATAAGGGGGAATAAAAAATCCATACAGGAGGAACGGATGAAACCGGTCGGCGGACCCTGTCGCTTCCAAGGCGCCTCGAAGTACGTCCTCGACGATGAGTTGGCCAAGATCGTGAATGTCTCCATAGCCCTGGAGATGCCCCTTCTGCTCAAGGGCGAACCGGGCACGGGAAAGACCATGCTCGCCCACGCGATCGCCGAGAATCTCTCGCTGCCGCTGATCGTGCTGAACGTCAAGTCCAGCATGAAACTCCTCGACGCCCTTTACCAGTACGATACCCTCACCCGCCTGAACGACAGCCGCTTCGGAGATTCCAAGCGGGACGTGAGCAACATCTCGGAGTACATCCGGATGGGAAAGATCGGCCAGGCCTTCGTCTCCGACTGCCGGACGGTGCTGCTGATAGACGAGATCGACAAGGCGGACACGGATTTCCAGGACGACATGCTCGACGTCCTCGACCAGATGCAGTTCGATATCATCGAGATCGACAAGACCGTCACGGCGAGGAACCGCCCCGTGATCATCATCACCTCAAACGCCAAGAAGGACCTCTCCGACCCGTTCCTCGGCCGCTGCAACTTCCACCATATCGCCTTCCCGGACCCGGAGATGATGCGGATGATCCTGAATGTCCATTTCCCGAACCTCTCCGAGGGGCTGGCAAAAACCTGTCTCTTCACCTTTTACCGCCTCAGAGAATTCAAAGGGATCGAGAAGAAACCGGCCACCCGGGAGCTGATCAACTGGGTCCGCGCGCTTCAGGCCGATCCCGATTTCGACCTGAGAGCGCTCGAAAGCGGCCAGATCCCATACCTCGGGGTGCTCTTCAAGAAGAGCATGGACTTGAGTCTCGCGATCCAGCAGGCGGGACGCGCCCGCCGGTAGGAGGGAGGAATGTTCGTCAATTTTTTCTATGGTCTCCGGGAGCGGGGGGTGCCCGTCACCCCCACCTCGTTTCTGCGCCTCCAGAAGGCCCTCGCTCTCGGCCTGATCGGCTCCGTGGACGACTTCTACACGGCGGCCCGCGCCATTCTCGTCAAAAGCGAACGGGACTTCGATATCTATGATCAGGTTTTTGCCCACCATTTCAAGGGAGCGGCGCTTGAAGCGGTCACCGATGTCGAGCTGACCGATATCGCCAGGGCGCTGCTCGAAGAGTGGCTGAAGCGACCCAGGGAGATGGCGGAGGCCCTTGGACTCGACAAAAAGCAAATGGCGCAATACACGCCGGAGGAATTGATCCGGTACTTCCTCGACCGGCTGAAGGAACAGAAGGAGGCGCACCACGGCGGGAGCCGCTGGATCGGCACAGGGGGGACCTCCCCCGTCGGCCATTCGGGCTTCCATCCCGGCGGGATGCGCGTGGGCGGCGCCTCCCGGAACAGATCGGCGGTGCAGGTCGCGATGGAGCGGCGCTACCGGGACTACAGCCAGGAGGGGCCCTTGACGGAACTCCAGATGGGCGAGGCCCTGAAGAGACTCCGGCGGATGATCCCGCACGGCCCCCGGGATGTCGTCAACGTGGACAAGACGATCACCGAGACGATGCGGAACGGCGGGGAGATCTCGATCGTTTTCGACCGCCGTCTGAGCGACCGCCTCAAGGTGATTTTGATGATCGACAACGGCGGCTGGTCGATGGACCCCTACATCGGGATCGTCCAGACGCTTTTCAACTATGCCCGTTCCCAGTTCAAGGACCTGAAGATCTACTATTTCCACAACACGCTCTATGGACATGTCTGGCTGGATCCCCAACGCCGCCTGCGACCGGAGGCGATCGAAGCGTTTGCGCGCCGGGATCCGGATACCCGGCTCATCATCGTCGGGGACGCGGCGATGGCCCCCTCCGAGCTGTCTTGGGCGAGCGGAGGGCTCTACGTCGAGCAAAAAGAGCGTCTCAGCAGCGAGGAGCGGCTGAAGTTCCTCGCCCGGATCTTCCGGCACGCCGTCTGGCTGAACCCGCAGGCGGAGGCAGGCTGGCGCTACACCTGGACGATCGAGGCGATCGGGAAAATCTTTCCGATGTTTGAGCTGACGCTGGACGGCCTGGAGAAGGCGGTGCAGCACCTGATGCGGCGGCATTGATCGGCGCAAAAGAACCCCACGCCCCGGCCTCCTTCCCGCCGTCAACGTAACTAAAGGGGATATCCTTAATAAATCGTTGACATCCCGGGACGTTCCTCGTATGCTTTCAAAAAAGAGGGCGTTTTTCTTGATCTTGTCGGCCAACACCAAAGGAGGGGGAAAAATGAATATCATTGAACGCATCAAAGGAATTTTGCTCAAACCCCGAGAGGAATGGCAGACCATTTCGGGGGAAACGACATCTGTTGTCGAATTATATAAAAACTATATTTTTATATTGGCAGCCATCGGACCGGTCGCCTCTTTTATCGGCATGTCCCTGGTCGGAGTCAGCCTGCCTGTGGGAGGATCATACAGGGTATCGATAACGACCGGTATTGCGTCTGCGGTCGTTCATTATGCTCTCACCCTCGCCGGCGTATATGTCCTCGCTTTAATTATTGATGCCCTTGCCCCCACCTTTTCAGGGGAGAAAAATCTCGGCCAGGCCTTCAAGCTGGCCGCGTATTCCGGCACACCGGGTTGGTTGGTCGGTGTTTTCGCGCTCGTTCCTGCCCTTGGGATTCTCGGTATCCTGGGGTTATACGGGCTATATCTTCTCTATCTCGGATTGCCCGTTCTCATGAAATCCCCGAAGGAGAAATCCGTAGGGTACACGGTTGCCGTAATCATCGCAGCAATCGTTATTTTTGTCGTAATAGGCGCCGTCTCACGGGTCTTTATCTCCTGACATGCGCCGAAGATGACTGAGCCTGGAAATAACGTAATAGGGTGATCTGAAGATGTCCGAACTGGTTCGTTTCGGGGTTTCCCTGGAAAAGCCCCTCCTGGACAGGTTCGACGCCTTGCTCCGGGAAAGGCAGTACACCAACCGCTCGGAGGCCCTGCGGGACCTGATCCGCAGGGAACTGGTCCAGAGGGAATGGCGGGAGGGCCGCGACGTGGCCGGCGCCGTCACGCTCATCTACGATCATCACAAGCGGGACGTCCTTTCCAAGGTGACGGATACCCAGCATGATTTCCAGAAGGTGATCATCTCGACCCAGCATATCCACCTGGATCACCATAACTGTCTGGAGATCATCGCCGCCCGGGGAAAGGCCGAGGTGGTCCAGAAACTGGCAGACGCCCTGACCTCCATCAAGGGGGTCCGGCACGGGACCCTCAGCATGTCGAGCACGGGGAAGGAGATCGGATAGCCCCGGACTACTCGCACACCGTAAACGACGCCGGCCCCGCCTTGGGGGAGCAATCCGGAAGCCGTGCTAAGGGGTTTGCGCTGCCTCATTGAGGTCTACGACCCGGCCGAGGTCGCCGAAGATTTTCTTCATCTCGCCGTAGACCGGCTTTCCCAGAAAGAAGGCATAGATCTCATCGCATTTTTGTGCCAGGTCGATGTCGGAAAACGTTTCCGGGTAGAGAAGCTTCCCCGCCGCGTAGGCGTCGGCGATCACCGTTTCGATGTTCGTGGAGTAGTTGTTGAAGGGGTAAAGGAGATAGCTCCGCTTCTCCCCGACTGCCTTGAGATGGCGATAGAATTCCGGCTTCCGCCGGCAGTCCTGTACGATCAGGGTCAGCCCCCCGGCGTCTATAAACAGAAAATCCGGGTTCCAGGCAAGGAGTCTCTCCCGGTTGATGAACAGATGCCCGCCGCGGGCCGCCTCCCGGGCCAGATTGCGGGCGTTCACCCAGGCCAGGGGTGGATAATCCGCGTCGGTCGACTCGATGCCCTGGGTCCCCCTCAGGGAGATTCCTCCCACGTAAATCCGGGGTTTCCGGTCATCGGCCATCCGCTCCGCCCGGGCGAGGAGATCCCGGCGGCATTGTTCGATGAAGCCGACCACCGCCTCCGCCCTTTTTTCCTGACCGAGGATCTTCCCGGCCAGCCGCAGCGATTCGCCGAGCGTCTCATCGAACGTGCCCACTCCCGATTTTCCGTAGGCCAGGACCACCACGGGGATGCCGAGCCTCTTCTGGAGGGCGTCGGCTTTGGGCGGTTCCATGGCCGTGATGAAGATCGCCTCGGGTGAAAGACGCAACACCGCCTCCAGGTCCGGGTCCCGGTTGATCTGGGAGGGGCCTCCGGGCCCGATGGCGGGGAGGAGGGCCAGGGACGGTTGGGCCATCATGTAGGACCGCCCCGGGAATGGCTTTTTCTCGAAAGATTCCACGCCGACGACGCGGTCGGCCACATCGAGGTAGCAGAGCAGCCGCAGGGCGCCGCTGCCGACGGCGATGACCCTCTGGGGATTGGCCGGCGCCTCGACGGAGCGACCCGCGACGTCGGTCACCCTCAGCGTCCGGGACCCGGCCGCCGGGGGGGCGCAAAAGGTGAACGCCAGGATCAGGGTAGCCACGACCAGGGACAGGGTGTCAATTTTATAGCGCATCGATATGCTCCTTCAATAGGGGGTGTCTTTTATGAGAGCGAGGCCAGGGCACCATGACGGGGTAACCCTGGATCTCCTGCAGGAGGACCCGAACACCGTAAACCTCTTCGATGATGGCTGCCGAGAGGGTTTCCCGGGTGGCAAAGGCGTGGACCCGTCCTTCCTTGAGCAGCAGGAAACGATCGGCGAAGCGCAGGGCCGTATTCACGTCGTGGAGCGACAAAATCGCCGTCAGGCCCCGCTGCCGGACCGCTTCCTCCAGAAGCTGCATCACCTCCAACTGATTTCCCAGATCGAGATTGCTGAGGGGTTCGTCGAGCAGGAGCAGTTCCGGCTCCTGGGCCAGGGCGCGGGCGATCATCACTTTCTGGGCCTCTCCGCCGCTCAACTCGTTCACCGGCCGCAGGGCGAAGGCCTCCAGACGCATCAGACCCAGAACCTCCTCCACCACCGCCAGGTCTCGTCGGGTCGCCGCCCAGCGGATGTGGGGGCGTCGGCCCAGGAGGACGGCGTCATAGACGGACAGGGGTTCGTCTCCGTAGCGCTGCGGAACGTAACCGACCCCCCGGGCGATCGCATCGCCCCGCAGATGGCGGATATCTTCTCCGTTGAGAAAAACCGTCCCCCGACGGGCACGCAAAATCCCATTGAGACACTTCAGGAGCGTCGATTTTCCTGCCCCGTTCACCCCCAGAATGCCCAGGATCTGTCCCTTGCCAAGCGCGAAGGTCACGCCGTCAAGCACGGGGTGGCTCTTGTAGGCGAAGGCGATGCCCGAAACGGAGAGAATCATCGCGAGGCCCCCCGCAGGAGCAGGAAGATGAAAAGCGGCGCCCCCATGAAGCTGGTGATGACCCCCACCGGCAGGGCGCCGGAGCCTATGACAATTCGGCCGAGCGTGTCGGACCCCAGCAGCAGCAGCGCCCCTACCAGACAAGACAGGGGGGTCAGCAGGCGGTGGTCCGATCCCACGATGCGGCGGGCGATGTGTGGCGCCAGCAGGCCTATGAAAGCGATGACCCCTTGGAAACAGGTGATCAACGCTGCCACGAAGGCGGCCCAGAGCATCCCGCGCCGGCGCAACCGGTCCACGTCCACGCCCAGGCCGCGGGCCACATCCTCGCCTGCGGTCAGGGCGTTGAGGTCCCACTGGTGAAAGACGAAGTACGCCAGGGCCAGGGCGGTGGCAATCCCCATGAGGCCTATCTCCCGCCAGGTGGCACGGGCCACGTCCCCGAAGGTCCAGAAGACGACCGCTGCGATCTCTACGTCGGCGGCGAAGTACTGGACGAGGATCGTCCCGGAGGTGAAAAGGGCCGAGAGGGCCACCCCGGCGAGGATCACCGCCTCGGCGGTCATTCTTCTGAGGCGGGCCAGAGCGAGAATGGCCAGGGTCGCCGCCAGCGCGCCGGCGAAGGCAAAAAGGGTGACGGAACAGATCCCCGGGAGGTGCCACTGGCCCGCCGCGGCAGTGCGCAGGGCGCTGCTCTGCAATCCGCCGGCGCCCAGGACGACGATGGCGAAGGCTGCCCCAAAGGCGGCGCCGTGGCTGATGCCCAGTGTCGATGCCGAAGCGAGGGGGTTTTTCAGGAGGCATTGAAAGACGGTCCCCGTCAGGGCCAAACCGCAACCGGCGATGACTGCCGAGGCGATCCGGGGCAGGCGGATCTCCCAGATTACCGCCCGCATTGCCCCTTCCCCCCGGCCCACCAGGGTCCGCAGGACGTCGCCGAGGGACAGACCGTAGGAGCCCACGACGATAGCCAGAAGCGCCAGCAGGACGAGAAGCGCAAAACAAGAGAAGAAGAGGAGAATCTTCCCCCGGACTGCCGTTCGGTAGACAAACGTGGGCGAACTGGCGACTGCAGAGGCCATGGCAAAAGTCACACTTCTTTCGGTTCGAGACAGTCGCGGTTGTGGAAGGCGACGCAACGCCGGTAATCCTCGGGTTTTTCGGCATATAACCCCTGGTTGGGGACCTTTTCGTTCGGCATGGTGTTTTCTCCGTTCCGCGGCGGCCGGCGGGCTGATGAAGCCCTTCCCGGCTGCGACGCCCCAGCACGATTCTTGATAGCACCTTTTATTATAATGTGGCACCGATGTCAATCCCTTTCCGGAATTTTTTATGGCGGGCGGTTTTTCCCGATTGCGGCGGGATCACCGCTTTCCTTCCCGATTGGAATTTCCGGCCGTCGTAAACGGGGCGGAAGACGGAGAAGGCCGCTCCGTCCTGGCCGGAGATCGACAGTGAAACCTCGACGGCCGGCGTCATCGGCACGGGTATTGTCCCGGTGACGGTCGGGTTCAAAGGAGCGGCTGAACCGGGTTTTATCGGACCGGATATATGCGAAAAATGCTTGACGGATTCTGCGCGGCCGTGTTATGAAACCACCGAACGTGGTACGGCTCCCAATGGGAAAGGAAAAAGACAATGCACATGGCAGATGCCCTGCTCTCCCCCGCCGTGGGGACGACGCTGTGGGCCGGAACGGCAGTGGTAAGCGGATACGCGTCCAAGAAACTGAAGGAACGGATCGATGACCGGACAATCCCCCTGATGGGGGTTCTCGGCGCCTTCATTTTCGCGGCGCAGATGATCAATTTCACTATTCCGGGAACAGGTTCGAGCGGACATCTGGCCGGCGGGATGATTCTGGCCATCATCCTCGGTCCCCAGGCGGCCTTTCTCGTCATGGCTTCAATCCTGACGGTCCAGGCGCTCTTCTTTGCAGACGGCGGACTGCTGGCGCTCGGCTGCAATATCTGGAACATGGGATTCTATGCCTGTTTCCTTGCCTATCCCCTGATCTACAAACCACTGGTTGGAAACAGTCAAAAACCCGGCCGTATCCTTGCCGCATCACTGGTGAGCGCCGTCACGGCCTTGCAGCTCGGCGCCTTCTCCGTCGTCCTGGAGACGCTTCTTTCCGGCAAGAGCGAACTGCCCTTCGGCGCCTTTGTCCTCCTGATGCAACCGATCCACCTGGCCATCGGCATCGTCGAGGGTGTTGTGACGGCCGGAGTCATCGTTTACGTTCAAAGGGCCAGACCCGAACTCATCGAGAGCATTGCGGCGTCCCGGTCTCTTGCCCCGGGAATTTCACTGAAGAAAATCATGATGACCTTCGGGGTTCTGGTAATCATCACCGGCGGCGTGCTCTCCTGGTTCGCCTCGACCCATCCGGACGGTCTGGAATGGTCCATCGAAAAGGTGACCGGCCAGGGTGAACTGCCGGAGGCGGAGCACGGCATCGCCGCTGTGATGAAAGGGATCCAGGAAAAAACGGCTTTTCTTCCCGATTACAATTTCAGGCCGTCGGAGAAGGAGCCGCAGACAGGCGCCCCGGCCTGGCCGGGGATTGACAGGGGAACCTCGACGGCCGGCGTCATAGGCGGAGCCATTGTCCTGGCGATGGTCGGGTTCATCGGTGCGGGGATCCGTCTCTTCCGCAGAGGGAATCCCTCCAGATGAAAAGGGTTCCGACGAAGCGCCGCTCCCGCCTTCGGCCGGGAGTGCGGTGCGCCGGGCGATGGGGCTGCCCGTGATAAACTTATGACGTTTGATGAACGCTACTTTGCCGTTGGCCGGCTCGACCGGCTCTCCTATGGGGATACCTTCATCCACCGCCTGGATCCGCGGGTCAAGGCGGTGGCCACGCTGCTGTTTCTGCTCACCGTCGTCTCCTTTCCGCCCTATGAAGTCGCGGCGCTGATCCCATTCTTCCTGTTCCCGATGCTGCTGATGACCCTGGGCGAGATCCCCGCCGGGTTCATCCTCGGAAAGATCCTCTTCGTTTCGCCCTTTGCGCTTTTGATCGGCATCTTCAACCCCTTTCTGGACACCCGAACCGTTGCCGTCATTGCTGGGCTTCCCGTGTCGGCGGGGTGGTTGTCGTTTGTTTCAATTCTCCTGAAGTTCGTGCTTACGACCGGCGCGGCGCTCCTGCTTGTTGCAACGACGTCGTTTCCCGGCATCTGTCATGCCCTCAGGCGACTGGGCTTCCCGTCCCTTTTCGTTTCGCAGCTTCTGTTTCTCTACCGCTATCTCTTCGTCCTGACGGAGGAGGCGATGCGGATCGCCCGCGCACGGGACATGCGCTCCTTCGGCAGGCGAGGTTCCGGATTGGCGGTGTTTGTGCGCCTCGTCGGGGTCCTCTTTCTGAGGACGGTGGATCGTGCGGAAAGGATCTACTGCGCGATGCTCTCCCGGGGTTTTCAGGGGGACATCCCGACGCTCAGACGATCCCGGATCTCCATCGGCGATCTGGCCTTTCTGGCGGGTACGGCAACCCTTCTGGGGGTATTGAGGTTCTATCCGGTGACCGAAGGGATCGGTCGTTTTGCACAGGGGTTGATGCGATGAGCCATCACATCATCGATTTTAGGGACGTGTTTTTCCGCTATCCCGACGGGACGGAAGCGCTCAAGGGTATTCACTTCCGGATCACCCACGGGGAATCGGTCGGCGTCGTCGGCGCCAACGGAGCGGGAAAATCCACGCTCCTGCAGCACATGAACGGCTGCCTGCTGCCGACGAACGGGACGGTGACAATCGGGGATCTTGTCCTGACGGCAAAGACCCGAAAAGAGATCCGGAAAAAGGTCGGCGTCGTCTTTCAGAATCCGGACGACCAGCTCTTCATGCCGACGGTCTTCGACGATGTCGCCTTCGGGCCCCTCAACCTCGGACTGGACGAGGCGAAGGTCCGGGAGCGGGTCGAAACGGCCCTTGCCATGGTCAACGGCCTCGCCCTTCGGGACAAGCCGCCGCACCACCTCTCGGCCGGACAGAAGAGCGCCGCCGCCATCGCCTCCGTGATGGCCATGGAGCCGGATATCCTCGCGATGGACGAGCCGGCCGCAACCCTCGATCCCAGATCGAGGCGGCTGCTGATCGCACTGCTCAAGGGTTTCACCCATTCCAAGATCATCGCTTCCCATGATCTCGACCTGATCCTCGATGTCTGCCGGCGCTGCATCGTGATCGGGGAGGGGCGGGTGATCGCGGACGGCCCTGCGGAGATAATCCTCTCGGACAGGGAACTTCTTGAGGCCAACAGCCTGGAACTCCCCCTGTCGCTCCAGAGGCGCTGATGCCGCCGGCGCTCGGCAAGATTCCTTCGCTTTCCTTCTGCTTGCCGATCGATACGGAGCATCAGGAACAGGACAGGATAAACCGGCTCTATGAACAGGAGGTTAACAAATATGGAAGGTTATCGCTATGTCGACCTGAGTTTACCGCTCCAGGACGGCGGCGGCTTCACCTCTCCGGCCAGGATACGATACATCGATCATCAGACGCGCGCCCGTCATCTCGCCGGAAAATTCGGGATAAACCTGGATGATATCCAGGGCAGAGGCAATGCCCTGGAAGAATTTACGGATCTGAATGCGCACACCGGCACTCACTTTGATGCCCCATGGCACTGCACGGACATTGTAGACGGGGAAAAGGCCATGACCGTCGATGAGGTCCCTCTCGATTGGTGCTTCCATCATGGGGTAGTGCTCGACTTGACGGGCAAAGCGCCCGGGGACGATATCACCCCCGCAGAATTAAAAAAAGCTGCTGAATCCATTGCCTATGCGATCAAACCGATGGACATTGTATTGATCAGGACCGGAATCTCTGCATATTATGCTCAGCCGGGATGCGATCTGAAGAATCCCGGGGTGAATCGCGAGGGTACCCTTTGGTTATCCGATCAGGGAATCAAAGTAGTCGGCATCGATTCTCCCTGTTGGGACAGGCCCCCCGGAATGATGCTGGATGAGATTAAACGCGGGATCAAGGGCAAATATATGCAGGGCCATCGGGCTGCCGGGGAAAGAGGAATGTGCATACTCGAATGGCTTACCAACCTGGATCGGTTGCCTCCATTTGGGTTTTATGTTTGTGCATTTCCGGTAAAGATCAATCGTGGAAGCGCGGGATGGGTGCGGGTCGTCGCATTGGTTAAAGAATAGATTGCACAAACGCATCCACCGGATGAAATTTAAACGGTCCCTTTGCCCGCCCGGTAGACGTTGAGGGCGCTCTCGTGGACGCGCCGGAGGGGCACGCCGTGTGCGGCCGCGGCCCTTTTGCACTCCTCGTACTCGGGGGAAACCGTGATCACCCTGCCGCCCCGCTCGCCGATTTTGATCCGGATGGTCCCGAATTCAGTTTCAACCTCCTCCCAGCGGCGATCCAGGCAGATCCGTTCCCACCGGGAGATCCGAACGCCGAAGGTCGAGGTTTCAGCCAGAACGATATCCGACATCGTTTCCGCTTTGCCGGGATCGCAGATGACCGAAAGCAGCGTCCCCGGCCGGTTTTTCTTCATCTGGATCGGGCTCAGGAACACGTCAAGCGCGCCCGCTGCGAAAAGCCGCTCCATGGCGGTCTCGTAGAACTGGGGATTGAGGTCGTCGATGTTCGTCTCGATGACCGTGACGTCCTGCGATTTTTCGCCGCCGGCCTCCTGCCCGATCATGACCCTGAGTGCATTCGGGATGCCGAAATCGCTCTTCCCGGCGCCGTAGCCGATTGTCTCGACGGTCATGGCGGGAAGCCCTCCGAAACCCGAGGCAATCTCCGCAATAATCGCCGCGCCGGTCGGCGTGACCAGTTCTCCTTCGATATCCAGCTTTTTCCAGGGTACGCCGCGCAGGATCTCGGCGGTGGCCGGCGCGGGCAGCGGGAAGACGCCGTGGGCGCCTTCGGCAAAGCCATGGAACGTGGGCATCGGGCTGGAAATGACCTTCGGCCAGCCGAACATCTCGAGACAGAGAGCCGCGCCGACGATGTCGACAATCGCGTCCACCGCCCCCACCTCGTGGAAGTGGACCTCTTCCGGGGAGCGGCCGTGGACCCTGCCTTCAGCCTCGGCGAGCCTCCGGAAGATGCGTTCGGCCGTCTGCTTTGCGCGGCCGGAGAAATTTGCGCCGCCGATCATCTCAAGGATGTCGTGCAACCGCCGGTCATGGCTGTGATGGCGGTCGTCGAGAAGCACGCGGACGTCCGTCGCCTCGATCGGGCCGGTCATCTTTTTCCCCACCTCGATTCGGTACCCGCCCACGCCGAGGCCGGCGAGATCTTCCCGGATTTTCTGCGGGTCCGCCCCCGCGCCGATGAGGGCGCCGAGTGTCATGTCGCCGCTAATACCGGCGAAACAGTCAAAATAGGCGATCTTCATTTGTTCACCAGATGCGCGAAGTATCCGGCCCCAAAGCCGTTGTCGATGTTCATCACGGCGACGCCGGCAGCGCAGGAGTTGAGCATCGCCAGCAGCGCGGAAAGGCCGCCGAAACTCGCCCCATAGCCGACGCTCGTCGGCACGGCGATCACCGGGCAGGAGACCATTCCCCCGACGACGCTCGGAAGCGCCCCTTCCATCCCGGCGACGACGATCAGCACGTTCGCCTTGAGGATCTTTTCCCTCTGGTCGAGCAGCCGGTGCAGGCCGGCGACGCCGACGTCGTAGGAGCGCTCGACCCGGCTCCCCATCGCCTCCGCGGTGACCGCGGCCTCCTCCGCCACGGAAATATCGGCTGTTCCCGCGCAGAGGACCATCACGTACTTTCCGTTATCGGGCTTTTCGGCCTTTGGTAGCCTCTCGACGACCAGGACCCTGGCGGTCTCGTGGTAGGTACATCCCTCGACCGCCGCGGCGATCCTCCCGGCGACGTCAGGCGCCACACGGGTCGCGAGAACCTTCGCGTGGTGCCGGGCGAGCCTCCGGACAATTTCGACGCTCTGCTCGCAGGTCTTCCCCTGGCAGAAAACCACCTCCGGGAAGCCCTTGCGGATCGCGCGGTGCAGATCGAGCTTTGCGCAACCGACGTCATCGTAGGGAAGGTCGCGGAACTGCTCAATCGCCTCCTCGACCGGCACAGCGCCGGATCTTACCGCCTCGAGAATTTTCTTCAGTTCATTGTCATCCATCGGTGTTATGTTTCCTTCCTCTTCCGGTCCAGGACGTCGTTCATGCTTCCCGTCCGGTAGCCGTCCAGATCCAGCGTCGTATAGAGGTACCGCAGCGCCTTGAACTTCTGCGCCACTTCCCGCCGGATCGCCGGCGAGGCAAGGCGATGGATCTGCTCCGGCTCGACCTCGATCCTTGCGATATCCCCGTGATGCCGGACCCGCACCTGCCGGAAACCCAATTCCTTCAGGAACCGCTCCGCCTCCTCCAGGCGTGCCAGAATGGCGGGTTCGATCCGGGTCCCATAGGGGATGCGCGATGAGAGGCAGGCGAAGGCCGGCTTGTCCCAGGTCGGAAGACCCAGCCGGTGCGACAGTTCGCGGATCTCCTCCTTGTTCAATCCAGCTTCGCGGAGCGGACTCCGGATTCCGAGCTCCGCGGCAGCCCGTCCCCCCGGCCGGTAGTCGCCCAGGTCGTCGACGTTCGAACCGTCGGCGACCCGGTCGATGCCCTCTGCTCTGCCGATCGCGGCGAGTTTGCCGAAAAGTTCCCGCTTGCAGAAATAGCAGCGGTCGGGCGTGTTGGCGGTGTAAGCCTCATCCCTGAGTTCGTCGGTATCGATCCGGGTCACGGGGATGCCCAGCCGATCCGCCGTCTCCAGGGCCTCTGCGATCTCGGAACGGGGGGTGGTCTCCGAGGAGGCCAGGACGCAAACCGCCCGGTCTCCCAAGACCTCTTGGGCCACCGC
>JAFGRP010000147.1 GCA_016935075.1 Deltaproteobacteria bacterium
ACCCCCGCCGAGGCGGACTCCATCGACTCGAGGAGACTCATCTGGATCAGATCGAAGCGTTCACGCGTGCGTTCCAGATACCCCCTCCCGTCCTCGACGAGGATACGGGCGCGCGCCGGATCGTAGACATCCCCGCTGAAGGCGCGGTACCTTCCCTGCATGAGATGGACGATCTCGCGGTTCATCTCCACGACGGAGATCTCCCGCGCCCCGTGGTGACGCGCGCTGACAATCTCAGACCCCCCGCCGCCGCCGATGATGAGGACCGACGGCCTGTCCAGGAGTTGGTAGGGAAGGGAGGTGGTGCGCCACTCCATGAAGCGCATATCGCCGACCAACCCGTTGATTGCTCCCGCCATGTTCCCGTTCAGGAAGAGACCCTTCTGCTGTGGCAGATCGAAAGGGCAGTTCAGGCTTAGGTCGGGGAGGTAGTGATATGCAGGGCCGTCCAGGACGGTGACGAGACCGAGCGGGCCGAAGACCTCCGCCTCGATCCGCGCCCCCGCCTGATTCCGGGCGATTGAGAGGTCCTTGAATGCGCTCATCTCCACCGTCCTGCCGTGCAGGAGGAGGAGATAGAGGGGAATCATTGCCAGCAGAGCGATTGCGGAGGCAACAATCCGGGCGCGGCTCCCCGCCGCCGCGAAGGTCGCGCAGAGAACGATGAGCGAGATGATCAGGATGATCTCGTGGGGTCCCAGGTGGAAGAAGCTGAGGAGGACCGGAAGGCTCCCTACCCCGGAACCGGCCAGGTTGGCGAAGTAGATCCGGTGGATCTCATCGGTGTGGACCGAGAGACTCAGCCCCACGCAGACGGCGCCGATGAAAAAGGGCACCAGGAGGACGAGACTGAGGACGAGGAGGCCGAGCGCCTCGCGCGGTTGCCAGATGATCAGCAGGGGGTTGAAGGCGATCAGCCTCGCCAGGAAGAGGTTCCCCCAGATGGACAGGACCATCAGAAAGGGAGCGAGGTAGAGGATCGTCCGGAAGCGCTCCTTCAGCCGCCGGCGGAAGAGGAAGATAAAGGTCCCGCTCGCGCCGAAGCCGATCAGGGCGATACTGACGGTCAGGGAGGCGAAATGGTGCCAGTAGCGGATGGCGAACAGCTTGAAGAGGAGGATCTCGTAGGCGATCAGCGCGGCCGATACGAGAAAGACCATCATCTGGACTCGTTTGATGGAGAGACGGGAATCCATCGGCTATTCGCGCCTCCCGGTGAGGGGGACGAAACGCACCGCCATCAGGTTCCGGGTGGTGATCTTCCCGGCGCTGTCCTTTTCCACGAGGACCAGGTTCTGGACCATGAAGGGACCGCCGACCGGGATCACCATCCTCCCCCCCGGCTTGAGCTGTCTCACGAGGGGCGGCGGGATGTGGCCGGCCGCGGCGGTCACGATGATTGCGTCGAAGGGGGCGTGCTCCTCCCAGCCGTAGTAGCCGTCGGCGCACCTGACCGTCACATTCCCGTATCCAAGCTTCTCCAGCTGGCGGGTTGCCGATTCCGCGAGCTCGGGGATTATCTCGATCGTGTAGACACTCCCCGCGACGGCGGCCAGGACCGCCGCCTGGTATCCCGATCCCGTTCCGATCTCGAGGACCGCGCTCTCCCTGTCCGCCTCCACGATCTCGGTCATGTACGCCACGATGTAAGGCTGGGAGATCGTCTGCCCGTAGCCGATGGGGAGAGGCGTGTCGTCGTAGGCCTCCTCCAGCAGTCGCTTGGGAACGAACCGGTGGCGGGGTACTGTATTCATCGCCCGCAGGACCTCCCGGTCCTCGACGCCCCTCCGGGCGATCTGGTACGTAACCATCCGCTCCCGCATGGCCGCGAAGGCCGCCTCGTCCGGCTCCGCGGCGGATGAGGTGTGTGCCGATCCCGCGGCGAGGAAGAACGCGAAGAGCGGTATGAATGCTGTCTTCAGGGTCGTGTTCATCTGTCCGTGGCACGTCGGTGCCGGCCCCGCTGCAGAGTGGTCGAGGGAAGAAGAGGGAGGTGCCCTGTACGGAGACTCCGGCGACAGTCGAGCGGGGAGAGTGAAATCCTGGCGATCAGTATAGCCCGTACGGTTTTTATTTCAAGACATAAAAACCGGCGTGCCGTTCCTTCTCGGGATGATTCTTCAACTATATAAAATCCATTGACAAAAGATTTTCAAGGTGTATGGTTTCATTTGTTGCATTCTGAAAGGATGGCTTGGAACCCGCAACGATCGGTATCATCCGGCGGAAAAATAGCCGCTGTCACTATTCGGAGGACAAGGCTATGGCGCGAAAAGCGAACCAGGTTTTCGTCGAGACAGGGACCAACCCCGCACGGTTTCCGTCACCACTGTCTCCCGATGCATTTCCTGAATCGGGTCGTCTCCAGCGAATGAAGCTGCTGAAAGAGGCCGGGCTCTATCCGTATTTCATTCCCAGCTCCGGCCGGGTCGGGCCGCGCGTACTGATGAACGGCCACGACACCATCATGCTGGGGTCAAACAACTACCTGGGGCTTGCCAACCATCCGGAGATGATCGAGGCCGGCATGGAAGCGATGCGGAAATACGGCACGGGCTGCACCGGATCCCGGTTCCTGAACGGGACGCTGGACATCCACAACCTGCTCGAGGAAAAACTGGCGGCCTTCTTCGGCAAGGATGCGGCCGTCTGCTTCAGCACGGGCATGCAGGCCAACCTGGGCGTCATCTCCGGGATCGCGGACAGGGGCGATCATATCGTCTCGGATGAACAGAATCACGCCAGCATCATCGACGGCTGCCGCCTGTCACACGCCGCAACTCATGTGTACAAACACGATGACATGGAGAGCCTCGATCGCGTCCTGCGCGGGCTTCCGCAATCCGGCAACCGATGGATCGTCAGCGACGGCGTCTTCTCCATGGAAGGCTCCGTCGCGAATATCCCGGACATCGTGGCCCTCGCCCGTCGATACGGGGCGCGGGTGATCATCGACGATGCGCACGGCATCGGATACATGGGCGAACACGGCGAGGGATGCTGCGGCCACTTCGATCTCATGGACCGGATCGACATCCTGACCGGCACGTTCTCGAAATCCTTCGCGTCGCTCGGAGGTTTTTGCGCCGCCCGCGGGGACATCGCCAATCATCTCAAGCATCACGCGCGCAGCCTGATCTTCAGCGCCTCCATGCCGCCGGTCATGGTCGCCTGCGCCTCCACGGCCGCCGATATCATCCGGCGTGAAAAACACCTGCGGGAACAGGTCATGGCGAACGCGTCGTATCTGCGTGTCGGCATCCGGAACATGGGGTTTCGCACCACCTCGCATCCGATCTCGACGGCCATCATCCCGATCCTCCTCGGCGAGAGGATTCAAATGCTGCGGTTCCATAAGGCCCTGCTCAATAACGGCCTGTACGCCAACCCGGTCCTGCCGCCCGCCTCCACGGAG
>JAFGRP010000148.1 GCA_016935075.1 Deltaproteobacteria bacterium
AAGATGGACGTTTGACATCGCTGAATATATTCAACTTCATCTGGGACTGGTTTTCCCATCACATTCTTAAAATCGACATAAAGTTACTTAATATCGTTTAGGCACATCCTTACACGTCGCCGGGGAAATCGCTTGCTGATAACCCCTTAGGACCTTTCCAGAACAATAAAAGAAGACGTTTCCAAGCAAATATTTTAATGATTAAAGGAGAGCCATCATGAGCATGACAAAGATCGACATCACCGAATCCATTTATGAACGTCTCGGCATCCCCAAGAAAGACTGTCTCAGCATCGTTGAAAGCATTTTTGAAATCGTCAAGAACGAGCTGGAGAAGGGTAATAATGTCATGATCTCAGGATTCGGCAAATGGACGGTCAAATCCAAAAAAGCCAGGAAGGGACGGAACCCTCAGACCAGAGAAGTTATGACCATTGATGCACGGAAAGTGATCACGTTTAAGCCGTCTGCTAAGCGGAGGAAGGAATTAGTGAGGTGAGATACTCAAGGCATACTGACTATAGTCGGATGGAGAATCATGTTTTTTTCTCGTTTTTCACGAGAAACGAAGGGATTTAGGACAGAGATTGGTTCGCAGCTGACTGTCACCACCACCAATAATATAAAGGGGTTAGCCAACTGCGGTTAGCCCCTTTTTCTTTGTACAACCATCCTCTCCCCACTTCAGGAAATTCATTACATAGAACTGTTCTGTGGCGCAGAAAAACGGGCTGTCCGGCCTCCATCGCCACCGGGGGAAAATTCTTTGTTTTGATTTTCCGATTCTGACGACTCATGTTATATTTAACAAAGTACTCGTTAGAAAATGGCAGATAATGAACAACCCCGCAGTCAGTTACAGGGTATACGATCCGAAGAGATTTAAGTTTCAGGACATGTTACGAGGGACAGGTTACGTGAACCGACACTTCGATTGGATCGCCTTTGCCTATGACCGGCTTTTGGGGCCGCCCCGCACAGACAAATTGGTCAGGCTGTTGAATCTACCTGTCCGGGGACGTCTTCTTGATGCCGGTGGTGGAACCGGACGTGCATCCGCCGCGCTGCACCCCTTCGTCGATGATGTGGTGGTGACAGACATCTCATTACCCATGCTGCGCCAGGGACGTAAGAGAAACGGGATGACGACCGTGTTGGCCAGAACTGAGGAGCTTCCTTTTCCAGACGAAGTCTTTGAACGGGTGGTCGTTGTCGATGCGCTGCACCATTTCTCCACCCAGCGGGCTGCGCTGGCGGAATTGGCGCGTGTCTTGCGCCCCGGTGGAAGGCTTCTGATTGAGGAACCGGACTTGAAACGACCGGCGGTAAAGGTTGTCGCCGTGTTAGAGAAACTTCTGCTGATGGAGAGCCATTTTATCACCCCTGAAGGCATTGCACAGGAGTTGAGCAGGACAGGTCTTTCCGTTTTGCCGATACGGCATGATTTTCGATTCCGTGCCTGGATCGCAGCCGATAAACCTGTATCCCTTTCGTGAGATGGCCGGTTCACGCCTGAATCGACACCATCAGATTTCTCTTTGTCTGCGTGTGGAGAGATTCTTCAACTTCCCGATGAAAAGTACGATTTCGGTTTCGACAGTTTCGACCTGAACAGCTTTTTCGGCACCGAGGTTTGCAGGCGCATCGACACGGTGGCCGCCGCCATTTACAGAGGTTTGACCATGGAGTCCTTGAACGACCTTGACCTCAATTATACGCCCCCGCCCCTGGGACCCGATTCAAATGGCCGCCCAGGCATGGAGTCAGGCGAACCGCCGTGCCGGCGGCTCCGAATCTTCACAGGTATCGTAACGGTCCGCTGTGGAACAGCCAACGGATGCAAAGAGAGCGATATACTACGGCTATCTTTTTCACACCGGCTCACCTGAGCGCCAGGCGCCAGTTTTCAGGGGAGCAGAAGTCCTGTTCGATGATAAGAGGACGACAAAGTCTGCCGGGATCGCGTATGATCCTTACCATTTTGTAATGAGATATTCTCCCCTTTTTTTCTTAACGCGCTCTTGATGTGCAATGAGTCGTTGACTGATAATTTTTGCCAAATTTCGCATTACATAAACGCCCATGTCCGGCGATCTTTGACACGATTCAAGAAATTTTATTCCATTAATTCTAATCGCCCTGCAAGGCTCGAGACAGTATGCCGAGAGTGTAAATATATGGGGTTCTAAGATTGCAGACCAACCGAAGGACCCATTTTGATGGACAGTCTCTATCGTCATTTCCTTTGAAGAATCTTTGAAGGGAAATTCAAAACGCAGATCAATGCGCCCCTTTTCCAATATATAGAAAAATTCCGCAGCCTCCCCCTCGCGGAAAATAACAGCGCCTTCGTCATACTTAACTTTATCGCATAATTTAATAATCTCATCAATCTCGTGAATTCGTAACCCCTGAAAAATATCCACATCTTTCAGTTTACCGGCATCGATCATTTTCGTCCCCCCCTTTCAGCAGTTGATTTATCTTTCTTCGTTTTTGTGTAAACCAGACCCGCTCCATGGACTCTTTCTGTTGCCCCGATATTTCATTCATACTCCCCGTTCTCTACCCCTCAAAATCGATGGTCATATGGATAAATCTCCCCGCTCAAAAAATCGTCTTTGCCCCCACGCCGCCTTAACCTGACCAAACGGTCATCTTCCGGTTATCCTCCTGATAAATTGAATCTTTATGATGGATTTCAACTTGAATGATATACCACCATTATTCGAAACCTTGCATGTTCTTTAGAAGCCGTCAATTAACGAATACAGAAAGAAGAACTGCTCCTGTATGTCATATTTGTCAATTATATTTTTACGGCCATCCTTTTTGTTTTAATGACAGGATTGAATCCCACCCTGCGGCCGGTGGCGGCAAAAAGACCGGAGTCGGCGCGCCGGGGATCCAACTCATAGCCCCCTCCCCAAGTGGCGGCGCCTGGAATGGGGGTTGGTCGGTCAAAAGATGAGCCCGCAGGATCAATACGGCAATCCGGTTCACCGCATCAGGACAACAGCGGTTTCAGCATATAGACGATGTCGCTCTCCCTGGATGGGTAGGGCGTCATGACACTTTGGCGATAAAGGTCGCCCACGGCAATCCGGTTGACCATGGCCAGAGTAAAGGTGTTAATCAGGCCGGTTGCATTGTCGGACAACACATGTGCACCCAAAATCTGCCCGTTTTTATCAACGAGCAATTTGTAGGCGGCAGATCGCATGCCCACGCGTTTGTAGGTCGGCCAGCTCAATTCCTCGGCAAAACTCTTTTCGTAGACCACCGCTTCTTTTTTCAGCGCCTGTTCGGTTTTTCCCACCATCGCGTACTGAGGATAGGTGAACAACACCGCGGGGACGACCCTGTAATCCATGGATGCCTTTGATCGACCACTGTGGTGGCGGGAGGCGATGGTTGCCGCCGCGACATGGGCCTCGGCGTCCCCTACCCGGGCCAGTTGGATGGTGGCGGCACAGTCGCCCACGGCATAGATGCTCGGGTTCGTGGTCGCCATTTGCCCGTCGACCGCGATTCCCCGACGGGAGTATTCGACACCGGCACGCGCCAGATCCAGATCATCGATATCCGGTACCCTGCCGGCGCCGTGGACCAGCAGATCCGCTTCAAATCGACGACCGTCTTGGGTAGCAACCGCAAAGGTGCGGCCGGTCTTTTCGATCCGGGTGATCGTCACATTGCAGTGAGTCTCGATGCCTTCCGCCGCAGAGGCTTTTGTCAGCAAATGGACCATCTCCTCGTCAAAGGGCCCCAGGGGACGGGGACCTGCCTCCAGGATGATACAGCGGGTATCATCAGGTCCCAGTCGCACGGCGAAATGGGCGAACTCAAAGGAGATAAACCCGCCACCGATGAAGACGATCCGTGAGGGAAGGTCGTCCAATTCCAGAAAGGCACCGCTGTCGGCAGCAAGGTCGATGCCATCGATAGGCAGCGGCATGGGGGTTGCTCCGGTGGCCAGGACAATAAAGCGGGCGGATATCTGCTGTGCATCCACGGCAATGGTTTGTTGATCCACAAACCGGGCACGGCCCCGAATAAATTCAATACCGGCCTTTTTCAATCCTTCAACCGTTGCGTCCGGCACACGTTCGGTAAACCGGTTTTTGGCCTCGCGCAACTGCGGCCAACTGGCAATGGCCGGTGAGGTGATACCAATGCCTTCAAGGTGACGGGAGCGGGCGATGATCTCGGCGCCTTCGTAAAACCATTTCTTGGCCTGGCAGCCGCTCAGGGCACAGGTCCCCCCGGGACGATCGCTGTGTTCCACCATCCCCACGTTCAAGCCGCTGTTGTTCAACGCGTACGCCGCTGCCTGACCGGCAGTGCCGGAACCGATAACCAAGACATCATATGCTTTGGACATAGCCTCCTCGATTTCCTTTCCTGTAAAGGGGTGGGTATTGCACATCGGCACCGTATGATATAAGATATTCACCCGGCATGTATTGGTCTATTTTTCTCTCTGACCCGGCCAAGGTGTGCCGGCGGCGGTTTACCCCGGCGGAAGCACAGGAGGTGTACCCATGATCTTCCATTATATGTTGGCATCAATCGTTGCGTTATCGGCCCTCGCCTCCGGTATGGCCGCACCTGAATTTGAAGCGGTTTCGTATGACGGCCGAAGAATAACCCTCTCGACGCTGCAGCAGCAGGGTCCTGTAATGCTTGTCTTCCTGCGCGGTTTCAGCTGACCCTACGCCCGAAAACATCTGGGTCAGATGAAACGGGATTTCAAGGAGTTCGCGTCAAGAAACGCCGCGATTGTCGTCGTCGCACCTCATGCTGCGGAAAAGGTCGCGGAGTACTGGAAGAAAGAGGAACTGCCCATGATCGGTATTCCCGACGAGGGGGGAAAACTCGCGAACCTTTACGGCCAGAAATGGAAGCTGCTGAAATTTGGACGGATGCCCGCACTCTTCGTAATTGACCGTAAGGGTGCTCTGGCATTCACCCAGTACGGCACAAGCATGTCAGACATCCCGAGTAACAGCGCGATGCTGAAGGTGTTGGACGGATTGAGGGGATCATAGGATTTTACCCGTTTTTGGATCCCTTCCCTTAAACCTTGATATTTCCCCCGGGAAAGCTCTTGAACCCCCATATTGCAATTCTGTATCAGAAGATATTCCATGATGGCAAGTCTTTGCCAGGCGACACGCAGAAATTGATAATGTATTATTTATGGGCGTCTGCAGTATAAGACAGGCGGTATTATGTGTCAATGAAAAGGTGGCCACTGAAAAGGTGGCCACAGCCAATTCAAAAAAAGGATCCTTTGGGAATGAACATGAAGGACAGCAGGAGATGTCGTTTCCTCCTGACGCGCTACATTTGACACGGCCTGCAAAAAAGCTTAAATATCATATAGAATTCGGAGATTCATCGACTGATCCGTTTTCTTTCGGCAAGGAGCGGACATGATGAATGTAATCAAAATTTTTTAAGCGGAAACGACTGTCCCTTCGTGATCCGGCGCGGTTGTCCGGAGGGATAGAACCGATAATATTGAAGTTATATTAAACGCTATAAGGAGGATAATATGAGCATGCTGAAAGAATTTAAGGAGTTCGCCGTTAAAGGGAATGTCGTTGACATGGCCGTGGGTATTATCATCGGAGTCGCCTTCGGCAAGATCGTTTCTTCTGCGGTCAGCGATGTGATTATGCCGCCCATCGGTCTCATCATCGGGGGGATAGACTTCAGCAACCTATCCATTATTTTGAAGGGGACTGCGGGCGATCCCGCTGCCGTGGCCATTGCCTATGGCAAGTTCATCCAAACGGTTGTCGATTTTACCATCGTGGCATTCGTGATCTTTTTAGTGATCAAAGCGATCAATGCCATGAAACGAAAAGAGGAGGCAGTTCCCGCCCCGTCGCCCGCGCCTTCAAAGGAAGAGGCGCTGCTTGCGGAAATACGGGACATCCTGAAGGAAAAACATTAAAACCTCCGCAGGATACGCGTGAATGGCCCACACACCACCCCGGGCCGGCGATTCCGCCCGGCCTGGGGTTCTTTTTACAGATCCTTCAAATCCCGCGTAAACTCGAGCCGTCCCTCCTTGATCATGGCAGCCTTGCTCCCCTCGATCCAGGCCATGACCGCCTCTTTTTTCTTCGTCTGGGCCAGTTGATTTGCAAACGCATTTTTTTGGGATGCGAACTCCGCGTCATCCACGCTGCCTCTCCCCTTGAATCGGAGGATCACATAATTCCCGTCAACCAGATAGGTTTGTTCCGGATAGGGCTTCTTTTCGGAGATCTGGAAGAGCGCCTCTGTCAGCTCCGGTGCGGCGCCCAGTTTGGGAACAGCGCCTCCGGGCTGGAAAAGTCCCGTTTCCGAGACCTTCAAACCCTTCTCCTTGGCTGCGCCCGCAAGACCGTCGCCTTTTTTCAGACGGACGAGGAGATCATCCGCCGCCTTCTTCGCCAGGCGCTTTGCCTCCGTCTCCCGATACTGCTTTTCCACCCCGGCTTCGATCTCCTGCAAGGCGGGCACGTATGGCGCCTTTCGCGAGGCCACCTGAACGATGTAATATCCCTTCTCCCCCTGAAGCGCGCGGCTGATCTCTTTTTTCTCCAGGCGGGACACGATCTTGACAAAATCGGCAATCGGCTTGAATTCCGGAGGCACGTCGCTGATCCGGAAAAGTCCGGTCGTATGGATCTTCAGCTTCTTCTGCGCCGCATATGCATCGAAGTTTTCCTCCTGATAGATGGTGTCATGGGCCTTCTTGGCCTCATCCGAGGCCGCATACATCCCGCCGATCTGTCTCATCTCGGCAATAATGCTGTTCCGGACCCCGGCAAGAGGCTGCACCTTGTCCCCTTTCTTCCACCGGGACTTGTTCCTTTCATAGTAATCGACGATTTCCTCATCGGATATCTTTACGGTCGCGGCATAATCCTGGGCCAAGAACGCCAGGTATCTGACCTGCAACTGCTCGGGGACGCGGAACTGCCCTTCGTGGGCCTTCAGAAACACCTCCAGATCGGCGCGGGTCGGCTTAAGTCCCGCGATAAAATCATTTGGAGAAACCTGGATAAAATCGATGTTGATTTTCTCCTTCTGCATACGATAGAGGTCATAAATCTCCTGATCGGATACCTTTACACCATCCTGGATGAGCTCCTCCACTTTGACGGAGATCATCATCTTCTTTTGGATATCTTCAAACTCCTCCGGCGACATCTTGTTGGTTCGGAGGGTTTGCGTATAGATGCGTTCGTTGAAAACGCCGTTTTGCTGAAAGCCGGGATAGGACAAAATGGCCTTTTTGACCTCCTCGTCTGTCACCCGGATCTCTATCTCCTCAGCCTTCTTCATGACAACCAACTGGTTAACCAGATTATCCAGCGTCTTCTGCTTGAGGTTCAGCGTCTTGAGCATCTCCTCCGTCAATTCCCGGCCGAATCGCTGGCGGTACATATCCAGCATGCTCTGGTATTCCCGCTGAAAATCGGCATAGACGATCGTCTTGCCGTCGATCATGGCGATCCTCTCCGCCCTCTGTTTCCCTCCTATCGAACCAAAATAGAATACAAAAACGACCACGATGATCCCCAGGATGATCTGCATGAGCCAATTTCTGGCATGCCTTCTCATCAGGTTGAGCATTCCATCTTCCCCCGTGTTTTGATTCGCGATGTCTGGAATAAGCGGCTATTCCGGAAGCGCCGGATCACGGCTGCCCCTGGAACGGGCTCTTTTGCAGTACTCCGCGTATGATTTAACCAGTAGTATAGTCACCTAAAAAATGCAATGATTTTTTGGAAAAATGAATTGATAAGGGCTGGGAAATACGGTATAAGGCAACAAGGATTTAAGTATCTTTTCGATTGTGAATACAATTTTCCGGATCATCAGGAGGGAACGAACTTGCTTTTTGATTTTATTTTGGGAAAATTTTCCAACGACCTGGCCATCGATCTGGGGACGGCCAACACCCTCGTATATGTCAGAGGCAAGGGGATTGTGCTGAACGAACCCTCCGTCGTCGCCGTCCACAAAAACGCCAAAGGGGAAAAGAAGGTCTTGGCCGTGGGCGCGGAAGCCAAGAAGATGCTCGGACGGACGCCGGGTAATATCGTCGCCATCCGGCCCATGCGGGACGGCGTGATCGCCGATTTCGACATCACGGAGGCGATGCTGCGGCACTTCATCCTGAGCGTCCACAACCGCCGCGCCCTGGTCCGGCCGCGGATCATCGTCTCCATCCCCTCCGGGATAACCCAGGTGGAGAGACGCGCCGTCCGGGAAACGGTGGAATCGGCCGGAGCAAGGGAGATCTACCTGATCGAGGAACCGATGGCGGCGGCGATCGGCTCGGGGCTCCCCATCACTGAACCGATCAGTTCGATGATCGTCGATATCGGCGGGGGGACAACGGAAGTGGCCGTCATTTCACTCGCCGGGGTTGTCTATTCAAAATCCGTACGGGTTGCCGGAGACAAAATCGACGACGAGATCGTCCAGTATATGAAGCGGAAGTACAGCCTCCTCATCGGAGAGAGATCGGGAGAGATCATCAAGATGACGATCGGTTGCGCCTTCCCCGATCCCGGCGGGGAAATTCGTAAAATGGAGGTCAAGGGGAGGGATCTGATCTCCGGGATCCCGAAGATCATGGAAATCAATTCCGAGGAGATCCGGGAGGCGATTGTGGAACCGATCAGCATCATAGTGGACGCAATCAAAGACGCCCTGGAAAACGCGCCTCCCGAGCTGGCCGGCGACATTGTCGACCGGGGGATCGTCCTCACCGGCGGCGGCGCCCTGCTTCGGAACATCGATTTGCTGATCCGGGAGGAAACGGGTCTCCCCATCACGATCGCGGATGATCCTCTTTCTACCGTGGCCAGAGGCGCCGGCATCGCCCTGGATCAGCTGGATGTGCTCAAAGAGGTGACATTCCAAGTATAGCAGGCTGTTGACCGGGTGCGCATCCCGAAATCCCCGCCTTGTGGGCGGGGATAAGGGGCGCAGTGAAAACAGATGGCTTCCTTGCCGGGAAGCCCCGCCCTTGGGCGGGCTTCCAAAACGCCCATCTGCGGCGTTTCCCTCATCCTTACACCGTTCAACGTACCATACAGTACGCCTCACGGCTCAGGATGTCGGGGGCCTTGCATCCGGGCATTTTTGAACAGCCTGGATCAGCGACTTTTTCGACGGGCTGATGACCGGAAGCGCGACGATGTGATGATTGGTTCAAAGCATGTCGGTTCCCAGAAAATACCACTCCTTCATCGTGGCAGCGGTTCTGCTGGTTCTCTCCCTCGCCATTCTCTCCTATAGCGCGTCCCGGCTTTCCGAGACCGGGTTCCTGAGGAAGACGGTCCTGGAGGCGGCAGCCCCCGTCGAAGATGCCGTCAACATCTCGCTCAAGGGTCTGCACGATGCCTGGAAGCGTTACCTTTTCCTGGTCGGGCTGGAGGATGAAAACAGACGACTGAGGAAGCAAAACGCCGCCCTCAGCGATCAGCTCAACCGTTATCGCGAAGGTTACATCGAGGGGATTCGTCTCCGGAAGCTCCTCAATCTCGCAGAAAGCCCTCCGAACCGGACCGTGGCCGCGAGGGTGGTGGACCACAGCCGTACGTCCCTGTTCAAGATGATCCTGATCAACAAAGGAACCGCAGACGGACTGCGGGTGGGACTTCCGGTCCTGTCCGAACAGGGAGTTGTGGGACGGATCATCGAAACCGCCTGGCATGCCTCGCAGGTCCTGCTCCTCACCGATGAAAACAGCAACATCGACGCGCTGATCCAGCGGAGCCGGGCCCAGGGAATCCTGCAGGGCGCCGGTGCGGCGGGTTGCAACCTGAAATACGTTTCCCGGGTGGAAACGGTTCAGGCGGGCGATGTGGTTCTCTCCTCCGGCCTGGCCGGGGTGTTTCCCAAGGGTCTGCTTCTCGGAGTCGTCACCGGCGTTTCCCGCAGCGGGGAGGGTCTATTTCAGAAGATCCACGTAGCACCTGCCGTCGATTTCGGGAAGGTGGAGGAGGTCATCGCCTTGATCTTGGATGCGGAGACCGGCAAATGATTTATTACCTTCTTCTCCCTGTCTTGCTGCTTCTTCTGGTCATCGTTCAGATCACGATTCTGGACCTGTTCTCCCTCGGTTGGGTCGGCGTGGAGCTTTCGCTGATCGTCGTCATCTATGCCGGGTTCCATCTCGACGCACTCCGCGGGGGCATCCTTTCTCTCCTGCTCGGTTTCTTCCTGGATTGTCTGACCAGCGCAATATTCGGACTATACATGTTTCTGTATATCCTCATTTTTTATCTCTCCATGATTGTCGAGGGAAAGGTTTACGCGGAAAAGCCGGCCCTGATTGCATCCTTCACAGGTTTCTGTATGATTCTGGAAGGCCTGGTGATCGTTCTCCTCTACCGGTTCGTCTTCGGCGCCGACATCCTCTATGCGATGTTGAAGATTTTCATCCCGCAAGCCGTCGTGGTGGCCATTCTGAGTCCCTTCATCTTCGGCCTGTTTCAACGTTTCGAGGTTTTTCTGCATGCGGAAGATCAGCGACCGGCTCGACGGATTCGAGCCGGGGCAGTTCAAAAATAAATTCAAGATGCTGTTCATCATCGTCTCGGTCGCACTGTCGTTTCTCGTGATGAGGATGTGGTACCTGCAGGTTATCGAAGGGAACGAGCTGCGGCAGAGATCCGAAAACAACAGCGTCCGTCTGCGGAAGATCAAGCCGATGCGCGGTCTGATTATGGACGAAGCCCGGCGGGTTCTTGTGGACAACCAGCCTTCCTTCGACATCGTCTTCATCCCCAACCGGACGGAGGATATCCGGACGGTCATCGACAAGATCAAGGAGCTTTACAACGAACGCTCCCTTACGCTTACCGCTCTTTCGTCCCTCTCGGGCCGAGTGAAACCGTTCGTGCCCATTCTCCTCGAACGGAATATCGGCATGGAAAAGCTTGCCGTGGTGGAAACCCATGCCCTCGAACTCCCCGGCGTGGTCACGGAGGTAACCCCCGTCCGGAAGTATATGAACGGGGAGACGACCGCGCAGATCATCGGCTTTACGGGAGAAGTGAGCCGGGAAGAGCTGGATCGAAACACCGCCGACAAGCTCAGGACGGGCGATATTATCGGCAAGTTCGGCATCGAGAAATTCCTGGATTCCCACCTCCGGGGAAAAAGCGGCGCCGAACAGGTGGAGGTCAATGTGACCGGCAAGGCGATCCGCTCCCTCGGCCGGATCCCGGCAACGACAGGCGATAATGTCGTCCTGACGATCGATTCGGTGCTTCAGGAGGCAGCATGGTTGGCCATAGGCAACCGGATGGGCGCGATGGCGGTCCTGGACCCCCGCAACGGGGCTGTACTCGCCCTGGTCAGCTCACCCTCTTTCGACCCGAACCTCTTCAACGGGGGGATCTCCTTTGACGACTGGGAACGACTTTCCAACGATCCCGGGCATCCCATGGAGAACCGCGCGATCTCGGGACAATACCCGCCGGGATCGACCTACAAGCCGGTCGTTGCCGCGGCCGCCCTCGAAGAAGGATTGATCACCCCTGAGACCACCTTTTACTGCAACGGCACATTCGATTTGGGCGACCGGGTCTTCCGCTGCTGGCAGGCGAAGGGTCACGGGAATGTCAATCTCCACCGCGCTATCGTGGAGTCCTGCGACGTCTATTTCTACAACCTGGGGAAATTGCTCGGTGTAGACCGGCTCGCCGCTTACGCACGGGCCTTCGGCCTCGGCGCCCCTCTGGGGATCGACCTCCCCCGCGAGAAGAGTGGTCTGATCCCAACGAAACAGTGGAAGCTTTCACGCCTCGGGGAACCCTGGCAGATGGGAGAAACCATCTCCCTCGCCATCGGACAGGGGTTCAATCTCGTGACCCCGATCCAACTCGCCAACGTCTATGCCACCCTGGCCAACGGCGGTACCCTTTACCGGCCCCGGCTCGTAAAACAGCTTGAATCTTTGGACGGACATGTCATAAAGTTATATCCGCCGGAGAGACAGGGCGTCCTGCCGGTCCGCCCGCAGTACATTCAGGTCATCAACCAGGCCCTGTGGGGGGCGGTCAACGAAAAGGGAGGAACGGGATATCTCCTGAAGAGACTGGATCAGGACGTCTGCGGGAAGACGGGTACCGCCCAGGTCATCGGGCTCCCGCAGCATGAAAAAGCGCGCAAGGCGAAGCGTGTGTCGGCCGGTTTCCAGGACCATGCCCTTTTTGTCTGCTTTGCACCGTATGAAAATCCGGAGATCGTGGTGGCGGTCATCCTGGAAAACGCCGGCCACGGCGGTTCGGCGGCGGCCCCGGTGGCCAGGAAGGTGATCGACACCTACTTTTCCCGGAAGAAAATGATGCAAACCCAGCCACCGGTGCAAGCGCAAGGCGCCGTGGACACCGGGAGATGACAGAAACATGATCAAACTGGACCGCCGTCTCATCCTGAACTTCGACTGGACCCTCTTCATCATGGTCCTGATCATCAGCGGCATCGGCCTGTTGAACATCTACAGCGCCGGCTTCAGCCTTACGGACCTTAACCGGACGCCGCTATACATCAAACAGGTCCAGTGGATCCTGATCGGTCTCGTCGGAATGGCCCTCGCCTTCTTTATCGATTACCGCTTCCTGAGCCGCCATGCCTACATCATTTACGGCTTCTCGATCGTTCTTCTCATCGTCGTCTTTGCGGCGGGTTATGAGACGCGGGGGTCCCAGCGGTGGATCGCCGCCGGTGGTTTCACCTTCCAGCCGTCGGAGTTAGTCAAGTTGACGATCATACTGGCGCTGGCCAAATATTTTGACCGCCATCAGATCGGCCGCGGTTATCACCTGACCGAGCTGTTCATCCCTTTTTTGATCGTCATCATCCCTTTCCTGTTCATCCTCAAGCAGCCCGATCTGGGAACGGGGCTGATCCTCTTCATTCTGTTCTTCTCCATTGTTTTCTTCGTCGGCCTGGATTGGAAATCGCTGCTGATCGCCGCTGCCGGGGGCCTGATCCTGACCCCCGTCGGCTGGTATTTTCTAAAAGACTACCAGAAGGAACGGATTTTGACCTTCTTCAACCCCGAGCGGGATCCGCTGGGATCGGGCTACCATATCATCCAATCCATGATCGCCGTCGGTTCGGGGGGGATCTTTGGAAAGGGATTCCTCAAAGGCTCCCAAACCCAGCTCAAGTTCCTGCCGGAGCAGCAGACCGATTTCGTCTTTTCCGTTTTTGCCGAGGAGTGGGGGTTTCTGGGGGGAATAATCCTGCTCGTCATGTTTTTTTTCCTGATCCTGTGGGGGCTTAAGATCATGATCCACTCCAAGGACTATCCCGGGACGCTGATCGCCTTCGGAATCACCATGTTGATCTTCTGGGAGGTCTTCATCAACATCGGCATGGTCCTGGGAATTCTCCCCGTAGTGGGCATTCCTCTGCCGTTTCTCAGCTACGGCGGTTCGTCGATGGTAGTCCTGATGACGGCCGTCGGTCTGCTGATGAATATCAGCGTTCGCAGGTTCATTCTGCAATCATCATGAAAAGTAATCCGAAAGGAGCAACGCCATGCTGGGGAAGAAGAGAAGGGAAGAGGAAGAGGTCAGGGCCTTTTTGGGAAAAGGCGCTGAATTCACCGGCAAATTGATGTTCAACGGTTCGGTTCGGATCGATGGCGATTTCAAGGGCAGCATCTTCGGCAGCGGCACGCTGGTGATCGGCGAAGGCGCCCAGATCGAGGCCGATATCCGTGTGGACAGCGTGATGGTCAGCGGCGAGGTGCACGGGCAGATCGACGTCAAGAAGCAAATCCGGATCTACTCGACCGGCAAGGTGACGGGCGACCTGAACACGCCCGTCTTTGCCGTAGAGGAGGGGGCCTTCTTTGAGGGAGCGTGCCGCATGATGCGCAACGAAGCCGAAATCCATACCCTCACTCTGGAGAAGACCAACACCGGGGATAAGGGGTGAGGCGGTGATGGAGGGGGTGGAAACACCTTGACCGGATCCCGATAGTATGGAAATATACCGCGCGAAAAGCTGCTAAGGTTCTCCAAGCGGGACCGTCCTTATGGAGATGGATACAAAGAGCTATGAGCCAAACATATGCAGACTCATAACCTGAAATTGCCTAAAAATTATAGAGACACATCCAGCGACTTTTACATCAAGATGGGAATCGGGCTGATCGCCCTCCTTCTGATTCTCAACCTCATCCTCCTGGCCTTCTTTATCAAAGAGATGAAAAGCGGCAGAAAAACCCTGCGGATTCTTCAAGAGACCGGCAGGAGTCTTCTCCTCCTCCAGGATTCGCTGGGCAGGATGGATATGCAGAAGGCCTTCGTGCATCTTGCGGATGCCAGACGTCAGATAGCAGCCGCTGTGCCGCCGGCGCCCGTCGCACCGCCTGCAAAGACCGAAACCCAACCCCACCCCCCGCCGGCAGAAACGGTTGCCGAATCCAAGGGCGAACCGGTGAAACCGCCGGTTGTTGCGCAGAAGCCACCCGCCGTACCGATGAAAAAGGCCCAGCTTTCGATACCGGCCGGCGAAATGCCTGCGCCCCTTGGCTTGGCGGCACCGGGCGAGTATGTGCTCATTTGCGAGAAAGACAACAAACTCCTCCATCTGTTCAGATTTCAATCTGAACGGTTTTCGCCCGTCAAATCCTACCCCTGCATTATCGGGGCGAATGGCACGAACAAGATAAAGGCCGGGGATCATGCGACGCCCAAGGGGAACTATTTTACGCTGCGCTACACACCGGGGAGCGCCCTGCAGGAGATTTACGGGGAAGGGGCCTTCGTATTGAACTATCCCAATTTCCTCGATCGCAGGGAGAACAAGAAGGGCGGGGGAATCTGGATCCATGGACATGTTCCCGGCAAGGTCGTCGGTGTGGGAGATCTCGTGAATACGAAAGGCTGCATCGCCGTCTCCAACGACATCATCCGGGAGTTCAAAAACCTGCTCCACCCCAGCGGCACCAGCGTTTCCATTGTCGACAGGATCACTTTCGTCAAAGAGAGCAGCCGGAATGAATTGCTTCAGGAGATCCGTAATTTCATGGATGCCTGGCGCCAGTCGTGGGAAAGCGTCGACACGGGAAAATATCTGCGTTACTACTCAAAGGATTTCATCAACGGCAACGGGATGGATTTTGCCGCTTTCAGACGACACAAGGAGCGGGTCAACAGCAGCAAAAAGTTTATCCGTGTGGGGGTGGAACAAATGGCCATTTTCTTCCCCCAGGAACAGGAAAATGAAACGGCCGCCGTGCGGTTCGTTCAAAAATACAGTTCCAGCAATTTCGAAAGCCATTCAAAAAAGATATTCTATCTGAGAAAGGATCAAGAAGGATGGACCATTTTCGGCGAGTCTGTCTTTTAATCACAGTCGTATTCCTTGTGCTCAGCTTCAGGTTTGATAGTCTGAATGCCCAAAAGAGACAGTCATCCCTGAAATCTCACACCATGACATACTTCCATAAAACAAAACAGGAGTTCACCGTCCATCATATCCGGGGAAAGGAACCCGGACCGACGCTGCTCATCATTGCGGGAATCCATGGTGACGAGGCGGGCGGGTACCTTTCAGCAGAGCGGTACGCGAACCTCAAACTGAAGACGGGAAATCTGATCATTGTTCCGCGTCTGAACGGAGCGGCCATCCGTACGGGAAAGCGGTGTGGTCTCGGCGGCGACATGAACCGCCTTTTCAACCTGCCTTCGAACAATTCCAACCCCGATGCCAAAGTCGTGAATCTGGTCAAGCAACTGATCCGGCAGTCCGACTATGTCCTGAATCTTCATCAGGGTTACGATTTCTACAATCCACGATGGATATCTGCCACGAGAAATCCCTCCAAATGGGGACAGTGCAATGTCATCGATGCAGCCACATTTCACCTGCCGGATGGGCAGAAGCTGGAGTTGGAAAATTTCGCCGAACGGGTGGTCCACCGGGCCAACCGGAGAATCTCCGGTTTAGATTACCACTTCACAGTCAACAACACCCATACCGCGGTTAAGTGGTCCCGGCATCGGGAGCAAAGAGGATCGCTGACCTACTACAGCCTCTATAATCAGCAGAAGATCGCCCTGGGGCTGGAAGCAACGAAGAACTGTTCTCTTGCAGAGGCGGTCTCCTATCTGACCATTGCGGTCAATGCCGCCATTGAGGAGGCGGGGATTCAGGCGGAAGCGCTGCCATCCGAATCGAGCCGATCCACAGGTGTTCAGCAAGTCAGGGCAAAGGGCAACAGGATAAAGACCAGGGGGTAGCCTGTTACCGATAAATATACCGGATCCGTCCCCTGCTCCGTGTCGATATCGAGCGGAAACGGCAAGAGAGGACCCGGCCAAGGCGTAATGCCCCGCCGGGGGAAAAGAGAAGGAAAGCGGTAAATTATTTATCCTTTTTTCTCTTGACAGACCGCGCAGAATGATATAGAAACCCGGCCACTGCATATGGTGACCCGTGGTCAGATTCAGTCATGAAATTGTCGGATGCCGGCAGCCGGGGTAATGTTTTTGATTACGCCCGGTTTTTTAACACACCCCCTTTTGAGGTGACGGGTTGTGATCAGTCTCGATTATTCCCTGGGAATCCAGATCGTCAATTTCCTTCTGCTGATTTTCATCCTGAATGTTCTGCTCTACAAACCGATCCTCGGCATGATCGACAAACGAAAGAGGCAATTCGAGGATTCCGAAGCCGAAATCAGGCGCCTCCATGAAACCGTCGAACAGAAGATGGCCGCCTATGAGGAAAAGCTCCACCAGGCCAAGGCGGCAGCCGTCGAACAGAAGAACGAAATCATCCGGCAGGGCGCCGAGGAGGCCAAGCGCGTCATCGATGCGGTCAAGATAGAGATCCCCGGCCTGATGGAACGGTTTCATGCCCGGATGGATGGGGAAATCGGCGCCGCCAAGAAAACCCTGACCGCTCATTCTGAGCAACTGTCCGTTGAAATTGCGGAGAAAATCCTGGGGAGGCGTCTGCGATGAGCGGCGGGCGTAAATTGAACCAATACGGCCGTTCCGGGATTCAGATCGGACGGCGGTCCGACGGATGGGAAACGGGGGCCGGACGAAGAGTATTGACCTTCTTTATCCCCGGTTTTCTCTTCGGCCTCGTCACACTGACGGCGGCGTATGCCTCCGGCGGCGGCGAGGGCGGTCATGAGGGGCCGAACTGGTTTGATTTTACCTGGCGGGCGGTCAACCTCCTCATCCTGGCCGGCGTCCTCTACTGGCTCCTGGCCAAAAAGATCAAGGATTTCTTCGCAGGGCGGCACGAAAGGATCCGAACTGCCCTCGCCGAGGCCGTGATCGCCCGCGAGGAGGCGGAAAAGAAATTTAGAGAATACGACGCAAAGCTCAACAAGGCGACGGGCGAGATTGATGAAATCGCCCGGATGATCCGGACCCAGGGGCTGGCCGAAAAAGAACGGATCATCGCGGATGCCCGGAAGGCCGCGGAAGAGATGAAGGAAGACACCCGGGCGCGGATGGAGCAGGAGTTCAAAAAGGCGAGACAGGAACTCCGGATCGAGGCGGTCCGTCTCTCCACGCAGATGGCCGGAGAGCTTCTCCGGAAGGATATCAAGGCGGACGATCATGAAGCGCTGGTGAACGACTATATCGGGAAGGTGGTAAATAAGACTTGATCAGCAGCAATATCGCCAGGCGATACGCCCGGGCCTTTTTCGAAATCGCCGACGGGGAGAAGCGGTACGAGGAGTATTACCATGAACTGGACCGCTTTGCCGCCGTTCTCAAGGAGAACAAACGGCTGAGCGAGTTCCTGGCCAACCCGATCTTCGCTCAGCCTGACAAAAAGGCGGTCGTGGAGTCGGTCATGGCGAAAATCGGTGTCTCCCCCATGACCGCCAACTTTCTGAAACTGCTGGTCGATAAACGCCGCATCGGCATTCTCTCCGATATCGAAGGCTGCTACCGGGAATTGATGGACAATGCCCTGAAGAAGGTCCGGGTCACGGTGAAGACGGCTTTCCCGCTTACCGGAGCACTTTCCGATCGACTGCAGACGGGACTTGAAGGTCTGACCGGCAGAAAGGTCGAGATGACCGTCCTGGAGGACCCCGCCCTGCTCGGAGGCATAGTCGTCCGGGTCGGGGACACGCTGTACGACGGCAGCATCCGGACGCAACTGAACAACATCCGAAATCTCTTGGGGGAGGAGCAATAGCGCATGGAAACCATCAGGGCGGAGGAAATCAGCGAGATCATATCCAGACAGATCAAGGAGTACGAAAAGAAACTGGATATCAGCGAAACGGGAACGGTCCTCTCCGTCGGAGACGGCATCGCCCGGGTCTACGGCGTAGAGAACGCCATGGCCATGGAGCTGCTTGAATTCCCCGGGGGAATCCTCGGCATGGTCCTGAACCTCGAAACGGACAACGTCGGCGTCGCCGTCCTGGGCGAAGTCACCCACATCAAAGAAGGGGACATCGTCAAGCGGACCGGCAAGATCGCCCAGATCCCCGTCGGCGAAGGATTGCTCGGACGCGTCATCGACGCCACGGGCGCCCCACTGGACGGCAAGGGTCCGCTCCAGACAACCGAATCCCGCCGGATCGAAATGATCGCCCCCGGCGTGGTCTTCCGCCAGCCGGTCAACGAACCGATGTACACCGGCCTGAAGGCGATCGATGCGATGACGCCCATCGGACGGGGACAGCGTGAATTGATCATCGGCGACCGTCAGATCGGGAAGACCGCCATCGGCATCGACGCGATCATCCGCCAGAAGAAGACCGGTGTGAAATGCATTTACGTCGCCATCGGCCAGAAGAAATCGACCGTCGCCCAGGTCGTCGAACACCTCCGGAAACACGACGCCATGTCCTACACCTGCGTCGTCTCCGCCTGCGCGAGCGACCCTGCGACGCTTCAGTACATCGCCGCGTATGCCGGTTGCAGCATCGGCGAATACTTCCGGGATAAAGGCCAGGATGCACTGATCATCTACGACGACCTCTCCAAGCAGGCCGTGGCGTACCGCCAGATCTCGCTTTTGCTACGTCGCCCCCCGGGACGCGAGGCCTACCCCGGCGACATCTTCTACAACCACTCGCGGCTCCTGGAGCGGGCCGCCCGCGTAAGCCCGGAACTCGGCGGCGGATCGCTGACGGCGCTTCCGATCATCGAAACGCAGGCCGGCGATGTTTCCGCCTATATCCCGACGAACGTCATTTCGATCACCGACGGCCAGGTTTACCTGGAACCCTCCCTCTTCTTCTCCGGCATCCGCCCGGCGATCAACGTGGGGCTTTCCGTTTCCCGCGTCGGCGGTGCGGCCCAGGTGAAGGCGATGAAGCAGGTGGCGGGCACCCTGAAACTCGATCTCGCCCAGTTCCGCGAACTGGCCGCCTTCGCCCAGTTCGGCTCCGACCTGGACAAGGCCACGCAGGCCCAGCTCGACCGCGGCGTCCGGCTGGTCGAAATCCTCAAGCAGCCGCAGTTCGCTCCGATGTCGCTCGGCGAGGAGGTTGTCATTCTCTATGCGGGCACCCGGGGATTCCTCGACAAGTATCCCGTGGACAGGATCAAGAACTACGAGCCGCAACTGCTGGCTTTCGTCAAGGAAAAATATCCGGAGATCATGAACGAGATCGATGAAAAAAAGGTCATCAGCCCCGAACTCGACAAGAAGATGCGGGAAGTGCTCACGGAGTTCGATTCGGTCTATGTCGCCGAATAAATGCAGTTGAACCGGGAATACATGGAGCAGGTTTGAATGGCCGCACTGAAGGATATAAAACGGAAGATCACCGCCGTTCAAAAAACCAGACAGATCACACGGGCGATGAACATGGTGGCCGCCTCGAAGTTCAAGGCCGCCCAGATGCGGATGGAGAATTTCAGGCCCTACGCCGTGAAATTCATGGAGGTTCTGAGCAGCCTCGCGCTCCGCGTGGACGCAAAGTCCCATCCCCTGCTGGCGGTTCGGGAACCGAAACGGATCCGGGTGATCTGCATGACCTCCGACCGGGGGCTTTGCGGGGGATTCAACAACAACCTGATCAAGGCGACCGAGCGGTTCATCCGGGAGAAAAGGAACGCGGGCCGTGAGGTCGAACTCATTCCCGTCGGCCGGAAGGGGCGGGACTTCTTCCGGAAGAAGACGAAAATCATCCACGCCCGGACGGATGTTTTCAGCCGGTTCGATATGAGACTTGCCGTAAAGATCTCCGGGGACGTCATTCCGCCGTTCATCGGCGAGGAGTACGACGAGCTCTACCTGCTCTACAACGAATTCGTCAACGTGGCCGTGCACCGGCCCTCCGTGGTCCGCCTCTTCCCCCTCCCCTCCATCGGGCGCGAGGATGAGATCGAACCGGTGAACAGGCTCGACTACATCTACGAACCCTCCGAGGAGGCGTTGCTGGAAAAGCTGCTCCCGATGTATGTTCATGTGTTGATCTACCGGGCGCTGGTCGAGACCTCCGCCGGCGAGAACGGCGCCCGGATGGCGGCAATGGACAACGCCACCCGGAATTGCGAGGATCTGATTCAGAGCCTGACCCTCAAGTACAACAAGGTGAGACAATCCGCGATCACGGCCGAACTGATGGACATCGTGGGCGGCACCGAGGCGCTGGCGAAAGGATAAGGAAAAGCGGCCACCGGAAGCCGGCCGCCGCTTCGACCATTTGAAGGAGACGGTTATGAACATTGGAAGGCTTGTGCAGGTCATCGGTCCGGTCGTGGACGTGGCGTTCGAAGAGGGGAATCTCCCGAACATCATGAACGCCATCGCCATCACCAATCCCACGATCAACGACGTCGAGGACAACCTGATCGTGGAGGTCGCCCAGCACCTGGGCGACAACGTCGTCCGCTGCATCGCGATGGACATCACCGACGGTCTGGTGCGCGGGATGAAGGCGAAGGACCTTGGGACGCCGATCAGCGTACCGGTAGGCCCGGAATGCCTCGGCAGAATCCTCAACGTGGTCGGGAGGCCGGTCGACGGTCTCGGGCCCGTCGAGGCGAAGCACCACATGCCCATCCACCGCGAGGCCCCGACCTTTCTCGAACAGGACACCTCGGTCCACGTACTCGAAACCGGGGTCAAGGTCATCGACCTCCTCGTCCCCTTTCCGCGGGGCGGCAAGATGGGGATGTTCGGTGGCGCCGGCGTCGGCAAGACCGTCGTCATGATGGAGATGATCCATAACATCGCCATGCACCACGGCGGCATCTCCGTCTTCGCGGGCGTCGGCGAACGGACCCGCGAGGGGAATGACCTCTACCTCGAGATGAAGGCCTCCGGGGTTATCAAACAGGCCGCCCTGATCTACGGCCAGATGACCGAACCGCCGGGCGCCCGGGCCCGCGTGGCCCTGACGGCCCTCGCGGCGGCGGAATATTTCCGGGACGTGGAAGGGCAGGACGTCCTGCTGTTCATCGACAACATCTTCCGTTTCACGCAGGCAGGCTCAGAGGTGTCGGCTCTGCTGGGCCGCATGCCCTCCGCGGTCGGTTATCAGCCGACCTTGGCCACCGACCTCGGGGAGCTTCAGGAGCGCATCACCTCCACCAACAAGGGGTCCATTACGGCGGTTCAGTGCGTCTACGTCCCCGCCGACGACCTGACGGATCCGGCGCCGGCGACCACATTTGCTCACCTCGATGGGACCGTCGTTCTCTCCCGGCCGATTGCGGAACTCGGCATCTACCCGGCAGTGGACCCCCTGGATTCAACCTCCCGCATCCTGGATCCAAACGTCCTGGGCGCCGAGCACTACCAGGTGGCGCGGCAGGTTCAGGTGACGCTCCAGAAATACAAGGACCTCCAGGATATCATCGCCATCCTCGGCATGGACGAACTTTCCGAGGGGGATAAGATCACCGTAAGCCGGGCGAGAAAGATTCAGCGTTTCCTCTCCCAGCCCTTCTTCGTCGCCGCCCAGTTCACCGGCACGGAGGGCAAGTTCGTCAAGGTGGCCGACACGGTCCGGGGCTTCAGGGAGATCCTTGAGGGAAAGCACGATGACCTGCCCGAACAGGCCTTCTACATGGTCGGCGGCATCGAAGAGGTCGTGGAGAAGGCGAAGAAACTCGCCGAATAGCCGGAGGATTTGATGTCTGACGAATTGACATTGGAAATCGTGACGCCCGAGATGATCTCCTTCGCGGGTACGGTCGAAGAGGTGACCATCCCCGGCACGGAAGGCGAGTTTGGAGTGCTGAAGGGGCATGCCTCCCTTTTAAGCTCGGTCGATATCGGGGAGCTCAGCTTCACCCGGGATCAAAAGAAGACCCGCTACGCGGTGCACACGGGCTATGCGGAGGTCACCGCCGCCAAGGTCACGGTGCTGGTGGAGAGCGCGGAGAGATCGGACATGATCGACCTCGAAAGGGCGCGCCGGGCCAAGGAGCGGGCCGAGGGGAAAATGGCGAAGATTCCCAAAGAGGATGCCGATTTCGAAAAGATCCGGCTGGCGCTGCTGCGGGCGGTGACCCGGCTGAATGTCGCCGGAAAAAACTAACCGGCTGTTGAAAAACGCCCGTCTGCTGCGTTTCCCTCATCCTTCGCCGTTCAACGTACCAGACAGTACGCCTCACGGCTCAGGATCTCGGGGGCCTTGCATCCGGACATTTTTGAACAGCCGGTAGCATAGGTTTGCTGCTAATCTTCCTCTTCCTGAACGGTGATCTCGACGATCTCGAATTCCCGGATGCCGCCCGGGGTATTGACGGTGACGTCGTCGCCGTCGCATTTGCCGATCAGCGCCCTGCCGATCGGCGAGGTCACCGAGATCCGATTTTTTTCAAGGTCCGATTCGAGGGGACCCACAAGCTGGTAAGTGATCCGCTTGCCGGTGCGGACGTCCTCGATGGTCACGGCCGAACCAAAAACCGCCTTCTCGCAGGTCAGTTTCGTCAGGTCGATCACATTGGACATGGCCAGATTGTTTTCCAATTCCTGCATCTTCCCGTGCAGGTAGGACTGTCTCTCCTTGGCCGCTGCGTATTCCGCATTTTCCGATAGATCCCCGTGTCCCCTGGCGATCTCGATATCCTTGATGTTCTGAGGGATCGAGACCGTTCTGAGAATCTCCAGTTCCCGCTTCAGCCTTTCAAATCCAGCTCTGGTAATGGGTATTTTTTCCATGAAACTTCTTCCCCTGCCTGTATCTCGGGCGCCTCTCAAACAGGCAAAAACCCGGCCGACCGACTACCGCATGAGTTTCGATCCTTAAACGAGAAATCATGGGGTGTCAAGAAAGAAATGCGCCGGTGAAGATGCTTGTCACATCCCGGAATCTGTGTTAAAAATAGCAGAGTAGTCCGGGTCCGGAGCATTCAGAAGCATTCGGAACCGGCGGAACCGAAAACGACGTCCGGATTTCCGGATGGAAAAGAGGTGCCAGCATTTTACATGTTCGATCAATATGATCGTGATATCAATTATCTGCGTGTTTCAGTCACGGACCGGTGCAACCTCCGCTGCACCTATTGCATGCCCAAGGAAGGACTCTGCCGGATCGGTCACGACGACATCCTCCGGTATGAGGAAATCCACCGAATCATCCGGGTCTCGGCGGAGCTGGGAATCACGAAAGTCCGGATCACCGGCGGCGAACCCCTGATCCGCCGGGGCGTCACGGAGTTTATCGCCTCATTGCGCGCGATCCCGGAACTGACGGATATCAGCCTGACGACGAACGGCATCCTCCTCGAAGGCTGCGCGGAAAGCCTCTTCTCGGCGGGAATCCGGCGGATCAACATTAGTCTCGATTCCCTGGACGCCGAAAAATATGCCCGGATTACCCGGGGCGGGGACATCCGGGCCGTTCTCCGGGGAATCCGGAAGGTCCGCGAAACCGGTTTCTCCCCGATCAAGATCAACATTGTGGCCATTAAAGGGTTCAATGACGACGAGGTCCTGGACTTCGCCCGTCTGACCCTTGAAAATCCATACCAGATCCGCTTCATTGAACTGATGCCCCTGGGCCATGCGGGGATCGAAAACAATGGCCGGTACCTCTCCAACGCCGTTATCCGGGAGCGGATCGAGACCTTGGACCGGCTTGAACCGGTTTCCGGCCGGGGAAACGGGAACGGCGGCCCGGCGCGGATCTACCGTCTGAGGGACGGCACGGGTGAGATCGGTTTCATCAGTCCGTTCAGCCACCGCTTCTGCCACACCTGCAACCGCCTCCGCCTCACGGCGGACGGCCACCTCCGGGCCTGCCTGCTGTCGGACGACGAAACGGACCTCAAGGGCCCGCTCCGGGATGGGTGCGCCGACGGGAAGATCAAAAAACTCATCCAGGGGGCGATTTCCCGGAAACCGAAACAGCACGAAATCGCCTGTAACGAGAGCCATATCAAGAAATGCGTGAAGGAGATGCAGGAAATCGGCGGGTGAAGAGAGGCCTTCCGGAGCGGCGTCGAATTTCGGCCATGAGCGGAAAAGGGGAGAAATACCGGACCATTTTCCAAGGATCCCGATAGCGGGGGGAAAAAGCGATGACCGCGGAAGAAGAGACCTTCCACGACGACTGGCGGGCGACGTCCACCGGACGCTACCTCGACGGGAGGATCAAGAGCCTCATCCTCGACCTGACCGCTCCCCGGGCGGGGGAGCGGCTCCTCGACATCGGATGCGGCAGCGGGGAGCACCTCGGCCTCTTCCGGCGCAAAGGATGCGACGTGACGGGGATCGATCCGTCATCCTTCCTCCTCGACCAGGCCTCCCAGCGGCTCCGGAGCCGCGCCGAGCTCCGCATCGGCCCGGCGGAAGACCTCCCCTTCTCCGACAACGAATTCGACATCGTCACCCTGATCCACTCCCTCGAATTCGCCGACGATCCCGGACTGGCCGTGGCCGAGGCGATCAGGGTCTGCCGCGGACGGGTCTTCATCGGGGTGATGAATCATTATTCCCTGATCGGGGCGCAGGGACGGCTGGTCCGCCTCTTCCATCCTCCCGCCGGCAAGAACGCCCGTTTCTTCCACCTCGCATCCCTTTCCGCGATGATCCGAAGGCAGCTCCCGGGGGTCCGGATCCAGTGGGGCAGCGTCATCTTCCTCCCCTGGGGCTGGTACGATTTCGCCACAGGCCTCGAGGAGCGGCTCCCCGCGATGAACAACCCTTTCGGCGCCTTTTTTGGCCTCTCCTTCTCCGTGACCTTCACCTTCCGGACAATCCAGGAGATCATACGGGAGCCCGTCGCTCTGGCCACCAAGAATGGAAGGCCGATGCCCGGAGTCGTCCGGGAGTTGAAAAAACATCGCCCTTCACCGGACATGGACGGAGGCATGAACCATGGCTCATGAAGCGCTGCTGTACGAAAAGGAAGCGGAAAACCGGGTCAGGTGCGGCCTCTGCGCCCACCGTTGCCGGATCGATCCCGGCGAACGCGGCATCTGCGGTGTCCGGGAAAACCGGGCAGGGGTCCTCTACAGCCTTGTCTACGGCACGGTCATTGCCGAAAACGTCGACCCCATTGAAAAAAAGCCCCTCTTCCATCTCCTGCCCGGTTCCCGCTCCTTTTCCATCGCCGCGGTAGGCTGCAACTTCCGCTGCTCCTTCTGCCAGAATCACGAAATCTCGCAAATGCCGCGAGAAAAGGGGCAGATCGCCGGGCGGGAGAGAACTCCCGCGGAGATCGTGGATCTGGCGCTCCGGAACGGGTCGCAGAGCATCGCCTATACCTACACGGAGCCGACCGTCTATTTCGAATTCGCTTATGACACCGCCGGAATCGCACGGGAAAAGGGGATCAAGAACGTCTTCGTGACGAACGGCTATATGACCCCCGAGATGCTGGAACTCATCGCCCCGAGGCTCGACGCAGCAAACGTCGATCTGAAGGCCTTTCGAGACGATTTTTACCGAAAGCAATGCGGCGCGCGCCTCCGGCCGGTCCTGGACAGTTTGAAAAAGATGAAGGAACTTGGGATCTGGGTCGAGGTGACAACGCTCCTCATCCCCGGCCTGAACGACGGCGGCAGGGAACTGGGCGAACTCGCCGCCTTCATCGTTTCACTCGGGGCGGAGACCCCCTGGCACATCAGCCGCTTCCACCCCCAGTACCGGCTGACGGAGCCGCTGCCCACTCCGGCCGGATCCATCCACCGGGCCGCGGAGATCGGTCGATCCGCCGGCCTGAAGTACGTCTACAGCGGAAATCTCCCCGGCGATCCCGGGGAAAACACCCACTGCGCCCGCTGCGGCCGGCTCCTCATCAGCCGCCGCGGCTTTTCCATCGAACATCTGGACCTGAAGGGATCGGCCTGCCCCCATTGCGGGACGTTGCTGGAGGGGATCTTCCGACAGGGACCGGGATCATGAACGAAATGGGGACATGTGGGGACACCTTGCCGCAAGGTGTCCCCACATGTCCCCGACGCCTCATGGATCAGCATTTCGGATGCCTTGCATCCTTACATTTTTGAACAGCCCACTTTAGATCCTTTTGCGGGGACCGGAATCATGAACGAAACAAACGATGATCTTTGGGAGGTGGTCGCAACGGCCTCAGGCATGACGCAGGCCAACATCATTGTCGGCAGGCTCGCAAGCGACGGCATTCTGACCCGGCTCCGCTACGAAGCCGCCGGGACGATCTATGCGATCACGATCGACGGTCTGGGCGAGGTCCGGATCCTCGTCCCCGTCCCTGACTGGGAACGGGCGAAGGAACTTCTCTCCCGCTCCTACGGCGACGGCGAGTTCCCCTGGGAAAAATAGTTTTCCACCATATATTGTGGTTCTCCCTTATACCCCCCACAGCGGATTGTATTTTTTCTTTACAATCCCCTTTTCTTCTGTTAAAATCCATTAAAATTGCGTTATCCGACGGATATTAAAGAAAATGAGACTCAAGAGACTCGAAATAGCCGGTTTCAAATCCTTCCGGGAGAAGGTCGTCATCGATTTCTCCCCGGGGATCAGCGGCATCGTCGGCCCGAACGGCTGCGGCAAGAGCAACATCGCCGACGCGATCCGCTGGGTCATGGGCGAGCAGCGGGTCAAGACCCTCCGCGGGAAGAAGATGGATGACGTGATCTTCAACGGCTCGGAGGAGGCCGACCCCGTCGGGATGGCCGAGGTCTCCATGATCCTTACGGCGGATGAGCAGCAGTTCCCCGGAAATTACGCGGAGTGCAGCGAGGTGATGATCGCGCGTCGCCTCTTGCGCGAGGGGGAGGGCGAATACACCATCAACAAGATCCCCTGCCGTCTTCTGGACGTCCGGGAATTCTTCATGGGCACGGGGATCGGCGCCCGGACCTACTCCCTCGTCGAGCAGAACAGCGTCGCCTCTCTCGTCGAAGCGAAGCCGGAAGATCGGCGGCAGTTCATCGAGGAGGCGGCCGGCATCTCCAAGTACAAGAGCCGGAAGGAATCCGCCGTCCGGAAGATGGAGGCGACCCGGGAAAACATGGTCCGCCTGAACGACATCCTCCGCGAAGTGAAGACGCAGCTCAATGCGATTTCCCGCCAGGCGAAAAAGGCGGAGCAGTACAAGGCCCTGAAGCAGTCCCTCAAAGAGACCGAAATCACCGCCGCACTCCAGACCTGCGCCGATCTGTCCACCGGCCGGACCGCCCGGGAAGATGAGAAAAGGGCGCTTCAAAACCGGGAAACGGAGGTCCGGACGCACCTGCAGTCCATCGAGTCCGCCCTGGAAGAACTGAAAGCGGAGATCCTGGAAAACGAAGGCCTGATCTCAACCCACCAGGAAAAACTCTACGGCACGAAAAACGCCATCAATATCAAGGAACAGGAAATCGACTTCTCCCGGCGGAAGATCGCCGATCTCGCCGCGAGACGGGAAAAGGACCTCGCGGAGAACGAAGCCCTGAAGCGGCGCGAGGGTGAGACCGACGGCGAAATCGCTTCCCTCCGGGCCGCCGCAGCCGAGGCGGAAGAGCGGATCGATGCGCTCCGGAAGGATGTCGTTGAGGGAGAGCAGGCTCTCGAAGAGATACGGCGGATGGATCGGGCCTGCAGGCTCGCGCTGGAGGAAAAGAAGGCCCGGTACATCGACATCGTGACCGAAAAGGCCAAACTGAAAAACATGGTTGTCGGCCTCGCGCGGATGATCGAGGACTTCGAGAAACGGGAGGTTCGGGAGGTCCGGGAGATCGAGGAAAACGGAAAGCGGTCAGCGGAACTTGGCCGCACCCTGGAGAAGCTCCGTTCCGGGCTTTCCGCCGACGAGGCCGGCCTGGCGGAACTGGGGAGGAGGCGGGAGGAGATCGCCGACGAACTGGAACGTGCCCGTGGAGAACTGGCGGAAATCGATGAAAAGATCTCCGAACTCCGCGAGGAGAACAGCCGGAAGACGTCCCGGCTTGCCTCGCTCCGGGAGTTCGAGGAGAGCTACGCCTGGTGTGACGACGGGATCAAATCCTTGATGACCGGCAGCAAGGGGTCCGGCCGCCCGGGTCTCTCCCGCGAGCATTTCCTGGGTCTCGTCGCCGACCACATCCGTGTTCCCCGGGAATACGAGACGGCCGTCGAGGCGGTCCTCGGGGAGAAACTCCAGTACGTCGTGGTGAAGGATCAGACCGACGGCGTCCGGGCGATCGACTATTTAAAAAGTGCTTCCCTCGGCCGGGGGAGCTTCGTTCCCCTCGAGGTCCGCCCCCACGCCTCCGGCGCCTCCCTCGCGGAGCACGAACATCTCCAGGAGGCGGTTCCGCTGATCGAACAGATCACGATCCAGGAGGATTGCCGGGCGATCGTCAACGAACTGCTGGGCGATGTCCTCCTCATCCCGAATCTCGTAAGCGGCATCTCCCTCTGGCGGCAGAACGGCTTCTGCGGCACCTTCGTAACGCCGGAGGGGGACATCATCAGCCCGAGCGGCATCCTGACGGGCGGGAGCGGCACAGGCGCCGCCCGGAGCCTCCTGCGCAACCGGCGTGAAATTGCCGAGCTC
>JAFGRP010000149.1 GCA_016935075.1 Deltaproteobacteria bacterium
AAGATGGACGTTTGACATCGCTGAATATATTCAACTTCATCTGGGACTGGTTTTCCCATCACATTCTTAAAATCGACATAAAGTTACGTAATATCGTTTAGGCCCATCCTTGCACGTCGCCGGGGAAATCGGATGCTGATAACCCTTTAGGACCTTTCCAGAACAGTAAAAGGAGATGTTTTCAAGCAAATATTTTAATGATTGAAGGAGGACCACCATGAGCATGACCAAGATTGACATCACCGAATCCATTTGCGAGCACCTCAGCATCCTTAAGAAAGACAGTCTCAATATTGTTGAAAGCCTTTTCGATATCATCAAGGATGAACTGGAAAAGGGTAATGACGTCATGATCTCCGGATTCGGCAAATGGTCGATCAGATCTAAAAAAGCACGAAAGGGACGGAACCCTCAGACGGGGAAAGCGATCACCATTGATGCACGGAAAGTGATTACGTTTAAGCCATCAAATGTGTTGAGGGATAAGGTAAACGATTGATATGTAGAAAGCAGGTGCCTTAGGTAAGATGTGATCAGGATGGATCTATGGACTTCAAAATCTCAAATTCTTACCTGTCTTTCAAGACCAGTGGCGATACCGACATCATTGACATCACGACTCATGTATCCCGTAAAGTTGCTGAGTCAGGGTTGACAGAGGGACAGGTTCTCATCTTCGTGCCGGGTTCCACCGCGGCAGTCACAACGATCGAATATGAATCCGGCGTTGTAAGGGACTTGAAAGACGCCATCGAACGCCTTGCACCCACCGGGATTCCCTATCGGCATGACGCCAGATGGGGCGATGGGAATGGCTATGCACATGTGCGGGCGGCGCTTCTGGGACCCTCCCTCACCGTTCCTTTGATTGCGGGCTGTCTCGTTCTGGGGACATGGCAACAGATTGTTCTGGTTGATTTCGACAATGAGCCGCGGGATCGAAAGGTCCTAATCAGCGTTTCAGGATACTGATCTCCCTGTGCAGGTATGGATTGGATTTTCATTTCTTCCTTCCTCAAATCTGCAAAACGCGAAGATCGCCGAAGACGCCAATAAATAAACGATCCCTCACCCAAAGAGCTCCGGCAGTGTTTCGCCCGCCGTATCCCGGATCACTTCGTCGTAAAGAAATGACATTTCGTTCGCCTCCGGATTGATCTTACGGAGATCTGTTTGGATCATAAAACACGGGCCCCGTTATGGGAGAAACGTCCCCGAAGACCTCTGGTGATTCTTGATCTGAAGGCCCAGAGATTTGGAATCCTTAAAAAGGATGGCGTTTATTCCCATTCTCTCCGCGGAAAACACGTTCACCTCTGTATCATCCACAAAAAAAGCTTTTTCAGGATTAACCGCCTCACTTTTGAGAATATACATGTAGAACTCCGGGTCCGGTTTTGACAGGCCGATTTTATTCGAAGCGAAAACGGCGTCGAAGATTACATAATCACCATGGCTTAAATGATAATCGTAATGGGGGTCAAAAGTATTCGTACCGCAGACAACCCGTGAGCGAACCTTCAGTTGCGTGATCAGGGCTATGACCTCCCGATCGACGCTCGGATGAAAAAACTTGCCGAACAATTCTTCCCTGACCTCTTTGCCGTATTGCCTGGAGAACCGGGCCCAGAATTCATCGGTTGAAATCTCCCCATTGAAGAGTTTTTCCAGGTTTTCCCCGGCAAACAGGAGAAATTCTTCCTGACTGATATCGAGGTGACTGAGTATGTCCGGGAATACATCGCAGTTGCGCGAGACCACACCCCCCATATCAAAAATGTAGAGTGTCACTCTCATTATCCCTTTTTACCCGTAAACACCACTGCGCCACCAAGGAAATACTTTGACAGTCTGAGAAACAGTATCAATATCGGGATGCTCGCTATTGCAGCTACAGCCATCATTGCACCTTCGTCCGTATGTTTTTCCGCGGTGAATCTGACGATATAGAGGGGTATCGTCTTCATCTCCTCGGTCTGGGCAACAAGCAGCGGCCACAATAGATTATCCCACTGGCTTTTAAATGTGAGGACTGCAAGGGTCGCGATTGCCGGGATACTGTTGGGAAGAATAACCCTCATGAAGATCATCGGTTCACTTGCACCGTCGATTCTTGCGGCATCCAGAATTGCATCAGGGAAACTGATGTAATATTGTCTCATCAGAAAAATACCGAATGCGCTGACAAGAAAAGGGGTTATTAAACCGAGATATGAATCCTGAAACCCTAACTTCATGACGATCAGATAAAGGGGGATCATGATCACTTCGAAAGGAATCATCAATGTCGCCAGGATCATCATGAACATGAGGTGCCTTCCCTTGAACTTGTATTTTGCCAGACCAAATCCGGTAAAGGCCGAAAGAAACACGGTTGTCACGGTTACGGCTGAAGCCACGATCAACGAATTGAGGATATTTCTGAGGTATATGAAACTTCCATCGTTTCCCCTTATAGCCTGCCAGTAATTCTGCCAGTAAAAACCTTCCGGTATCCATCGATAAGGCATTTTCATGATGTCCGCTGCGGGCATTGCCGACGCCGTAAACATAAATACGAAGGGTGCAAAAATATATACTGCCGCGATGATGAGAAACGCCCAGATGAAGACATCAATGATAAAAGACCGGGGGGAAATTCTATTTTTTGTTCTTTCCCGGTATTTTGACACGGCAAAATCCCCTTTCAATAATGATCTTCCCCGGATCTGAATGTTTTGAACTGCAGCCAGGTGAAAAAGAGCATCATGCAGAAGAGTATGATGCTCATGGCGCTCGCTAATCCTATACTGCGATCTCTGATCGTGGTGTGATAGAGATTCAAAGTGATGACGTTTATCGGCTCCATCGGAGCACCCCCCTGTGTGAAGAGGTACTGGGTACTGAATGTTTTGAGGCACTGGAGCATTGACATAATGGAGACCAGCACCGTTGTCGGCTTTAAAAGCGGAAGCGTTATGTACCAGAAATCAGTCCATCCGCCGGCACCATCTATTCTTGCAGCTTCATGGATACTGTTAGGGATTGACCCCAACCCGACAAGAAAAATGATTGTGAAGTAGCCGACGTATTTCCAGAAGTAGACCATCATCGTAGAGATTTGAACCATTGTGGAATCGGCAAGCCACTTGTGATCAATGCCGGGGGTATTTAAAATGAAGTTTACCCATTGATTGGCCAATCCCCTTGGATCCAACATGAGGAGCCAAATTGCCGCAACCACAACGGACGATAAAACGGCGGGAGAATAATAGGCCATCTGAAAAAACTTCTGAAACCTCTTTCTCGACATGATGAACAGTGCAAGTATGAGGCTGAACACCACCATCGGGACGAAAGTTCCTATGGTAAACACAACGGTGGCCCTGATGGAGTTCCAGAAGTCCGGGGATTGGAGGAGGTAAACGTAATTGTCGAATCCGATGAATCGGGGGGGGGCCAACGATAACAGCTTCTTCCTGAACAGGCTCGTATACAGGGCGTTGAGGATCGGATAGAAACTGAAGAGCGAAAAAAAGACGAGTGAAGGAATAATAAAGATCCATCCCCAACGCGCCTTTTTATGTTCTATGCCGCTGCTGAATAATCGTCCCTTCATGTTCCATATGCATGAACAGAGAGACAGGGATGGGCCGCAATCCCATCCCTGTCTCAATCAGAAATCATTATCGTTCCTGGAGCGCTTCTTGGGCCCTTCTTTTCAGTTTCTCCAGCGCCTCTTCCGGTGACGCTCCGGCCAGCATCACGGACTCGACAGCCTCCCGTATGTGTGTCTGAATCTTTGCACTGTTCTCGCCGTAATACACAATGTGACCTCTTTCCATATCCTCCTTGAACACGTTCGCGTACGGCATGGCCTTGTATGTCGCGGATTGCATGAGCTTCAATGTAGGTTGTACGAGCCCCACTTTTGAGAGATATTCTTCGGCATGGGAGAGCATATAACCGATGAGCTTCCATGTCATCTGCTGGTTTTCCTTCGGTTTCGAAGCGTTGACCACGAAATAATGTCCGTAATAGTTACCCGCGACATTTTTGACGGCGTTCTTAAACACCGGGTACGGGATCACCCGCCATTCCTTGCTGTTGTAGAATTCAGGATTGTCTTTTCTGATTCTTCCCTGCTGGTAGAGACCGGATTCACACATGGCGATGTCATTCTTATCCTTGTTGAAAAGGTTTCTCGCAGGGGTATAGGTTGGAGACCCGAGGTTCTTCCCACTTGGACCCCATTCCTTCATGAAAGCGAGAAATTTGATCCAGGCCTGATCGTTGATGATCGCCTTCTTGCCATCATCGCTGATGAGCTTTCCTCCCAATTGTTCGACCATGGGAATCATGGAAACCAGATAGTAAGGATATCTGAAGTCAAACCCCCTTCTCTTGATGATCTGTCCTTCACGAATGGCGATCTTTTCGGATACCTGAACCATTTCTTCCCAAGTCCTGGGGCAATCCTTTGCAGGATCGAGCCCCGCACTCTTGAATATCCTATCGTTGACGTAGATACACCAGTTCGTCAATTCCAACGGAAGCCCGTATAGCTTCCCCTCGAAGGTAGCCGGATCCAGTACCCTTGGAATATAGGCATCGTAAATAGCCTTTTCACCGGGATACCCGACTGCCCTGAAATCGACGGGAGCCAGACGACGATTGACGATGTACGCATACTCCTGTTCAATCTCCATGTTGAACATATCCGGGCCCCGGTCCGCGGCAAAGGCAGTGAGAACCTTTTCCGCGATTTTCCCTGACGGACTGGTGACCCTGTTCACCTTAACTCCCGGGTTGGCCGCTTCGAATTCTTTGATGTACCTGTTTTCAACCTCTGTTCTATTCGGGTCTTCATGCGTCCAGTACGTCAGTTCAACCTCCGCCAGAGCAGCACTGACCATCACCGTGAAAAACAACAACAAAACTGAAAAAATATAGAACCTTTTCATCATAAGAACCTCCTATGAAACGAACACAGTTATGGAAAATGCGGATAATCCAAGCCTCTTGCTTGACTTCCTCATCACCTCCTTTTTAATACTTCAAAGCTTATGGTTCTGAATTTGTACAACCTGAATGGGGAACATCACCAAAACCCGGGTTTTTTATAGCACAAGGATAATTGATGATCAATCAAAAAGGGGGCGGCTGGCGAGAAGTGAGGGGATCATACTTCCGCTTTTGTACGGAGGTTGGGAGGGTTCTTCTCAAACAGATGGATCTTATTCAGATCGATAGTCAGTTCAATCTCCTGATGCTTCCGGACTATGGACTGCGTATCCACGATAACCACAAGATTATGCTTGCCGGCTGTTACATTGAGATGGATCTCCGAACCCAGAGGCTCAATGACATTGACAATTGCACGAAAGGCATTGCTTTTGAGATGTTCGGGAGCATAAACGCGATCGTAGATATCATTGGGCCGGATTCCCAAAAAGGCCTCTGATCCAGTCAGTGGTTGATAATAGGGAGCCTTATTCTCGGGAATGGGAAACTGGAACGCCTCGGCATCAATCATGAGATGGCCATCCTTTGAAAGAACACTACAAGGAATGAAATTCATCATCGGACTTCCGATAAAACCGGCGACAAAGAGATTGACAGGGAAGTTATAGACACCTAAAGGGGTTCCGATTTGCTGAATCAGACCATCTTTCATCACCACAATCTTTGTCCCCATGGTCATGGCTTCCACCTGATCGTGAGTGACGTAGATGATCGTCGTTTGAAGACTATCATGAAGCTTGGAGAGCTCTGCTCGCATCTGAACGCGGAGCTTGGCATCCAGGTTAGAAAGAGGTTCATCGAAGAGAAAGACAGCGGGCTTGCGGACAATCGCCCTTCCCACAGCGACTCTCTGACGTTGTCCACCGGAAAGTTGCTTCGGCTTACGATCGAGAAATTCCTGAATCCCGAGGATCTCTGAGGCCTCCCGGACCCGTTGATCAATTTCACTCTCCTGGAATTTCCGCAGCTGCAACCCAAAGGCCATGTTCTTGTAAACAGACATATGGGGATAGAGGGCGTATTCCTGAAAGACCATGGCGATGTCCCGGTCTTTGGGAGGAAGGTCGTTGACAGCCCGGTCACCGATGTAAATTGTGCCGGTCGTTGGTTCTTCCAAGCCTGCAACCATCCGGAGGGCGGTCGATTTTCCGCACCCGGAAGGTCCGACCAAAATGACGAACTCCTTGTCCTCCACCGTGAGGTTGAAGTCCCTGACCGCCTGAACTGTTCCAAAACTCTTCGTAATATTCTCCATCACAACTTTTGCCATCGTTCATCCCTCCGAATCTTTTTTATCATAAAAGTTAAACATTTTGTCAACGGGATAGTCTTATTTGGAACGGATAATCATTGACAAATCTTGCAAACAGGTGCGATTATATAAACAATTCCAAATGTTCCCGGAAAAGGTACCGGATACGGGATGCCCGGATGCAAGGCCCCGGAATCCCCAAGCCGTGAAAAGTACGTTTGGGTACGCTGAACGGCGAAGGATGAAGGACACTTGAGCAGATGGGCGTTTTGGGCGCATCCCGCCCACAGGGCGGTGATTCCCGGCAAGGAAATCGTCTGTTCTTTTTTTTGTTGTGATCCTTTTCCCCCGTTCACAAGGCGGGGATTGCGGGATGCACTCCCGGTCAACAGCCTGTATCGGAGTATTGAAATGACGCTCCCGAAGATGGTTCTCTGCCGGCAGGCTTTTCCGGACGATAGTATCGTAAAGCCTGCAGAGACCCTGACATCTCTGATCCAATCGAGTTGGATCCCGGAGCAGGTCCGGCCGGGGCAGACGGTGGCCGTCACCGGCGGCAGCCGGGGGATCGCCGCCATCGTCCCGCTCATGCAGGCTCTTGTGGCGGCGCTTCAGGAACTCGGCGCCCGGCCCTTCATCGTCAACGCGATGGGGAGCCACGGCGGCGCCACGGCGGAAGGGCAGAAAGAGCTTCTGGCGTCGCTGGGAATGACGGAGGCAACCCTCAACTGTCCGGTCACGGTCAGCATGGAGGTGGATTCGGTCGGTGAGCTGGCGGACGGTTTCCCTGTCCTCTGCGACCGGAACGCGGCACGGGCCGACCATATCATCCTGATGAACCGGATCAAGGCGCACACGGCGGTCACCGGCCCGGTCCAGAGCGGTCTCTGCAAGATGTGCGCCGTGGGGCTGGGCAAAGTGGAACAGGCCTCCCGCCTCCACCGCTATGGCCCGTCCCGCATGGGACGGATTATCCAGGATGTCGCCTCGACGCTGGTCCTCCGGGCCCCGGCACTGGCCGGGATCGGCATTGTGGAGAATGCCTACGGCAAGGTGGCCAGGCTGGAGCTGGTCCGGCCGGAAGAGTTCCCCGCAACGGATGCAAGACTCCTGCAGGAGGCCTTCCGTCTCACGGCAAAACTGCCCCTTTCCGAACTCGATCTCCTCGTCGTCGAGGAGATGGGAAAACGCTACAGTGGAACAGGCCTCGACCCCCATGTGATCGGGCGCCTGCGCATCTGGGGCGAACCGGAACCGGAATCTCCCCGAATCGCGCGCGTGGCCGTTCTGGGGCTCGATCCCTCCTCCCACGGAAACGCCCAGGGCGTCGGCCTCGCCGATCTGATCACGGAGCGGCTCTTCCACGATATCGATCTGGCGGTCACTTACAAGAACGCCCTCACCACCACCTACGTTCAGCGGGGAATGATTCCCATCATCGGCGGCACAGACCGGGAGACGATCGCAAACGCTGTCTATTCCATCCCGCTCGTCCGGGGGAATCAGCTCCGGATCGCCTGGATCAGAAATACGAATCAGTTGGAAGCAATCGCCCTCTCCCCGGCCGCGCTCGCTGGATGCGAACCAGAGACGCACCTTGAAAAAATCCGCGAGATCGGCTGGGAATTCGACGAAAAGGGCCTTTTGATCCCCTGGAAAAAGATCTAAGAATCGGTTCAATAATTTTTTATTGACAGCGGATCAGTGCCATGTTAGAGGCATCGGCAAAGGATTACCGATGCCGATGAAGCCGATATTTAACATCGAGGATATCGAGAAGAAGATTCTCCTCATCCTGCGGATTCTTCAAGAGTCGCCGGAACCGGTGGGCGCCCGCATCATCTCCCGGCGCATGCGGGATCAGGGGGTCGTCTTGAGCGAACGGGGCGTCCGTTACCACCTCAAGATGATGGACGACCGCGGCCTCACCCGGCTCATCGGCCGGCATGACGGCCGGACCATCACGGAACAGGGGATCGAAGAGATCGGTAATGCCCGGGTCCGCGACAAGATCGGCTTCGCGATCTCCCGCATCGAGATTCTCGCCTATCGGACATCCCTCGATCTGGCCCGGCGGCAGGGTCTCATCCCCGTCAACATCTCCTTCTTCCCCAAAAAGGTTTTCAAAAAGGCCCTGGAGATGATGAAACCCGCCTTCAGCGCCGGCATTCATGTCAGTGAACTGGTCGGTTACGCCGACGAGGGCGTCCGGCTCGGCGAGCTGACGGTTCCGGCGGGATATGTCGGATTCGCCACGGTCTGCAGCATCGTGGTGAACGGCATCCTCCTCAAGAACGGCATCCCGATGGATTCCCGGTTCGGCGGCATCCTGCAGGTCAAGGACGGCAAACCGCTGCGCTTCGTCGAACTGATCCACTATTCCGGTTCATCCCTTGATCCGTCGGAGGCCTTCATCCGGGGAAGGATGACCTCCGTACGGCGGGCGGCGGAGCAGGGTGAGGGCAAAATACTTTCAAATTTCAGGGAGATTCCCGTTCCGGCGTTGAAGCTTGTCAATCAATTGATCACGGATCTCCGGAACGCCGGCATCGGAGGGGTTCTCGCCATCGGCGAGATCGGCGAACCGATCTGCCAGATTCCGGTCGACATGAACCGGGTCGGCATGATCCTCTACGGCGGTCTGAATCCGGTCGCCTGCGCCCACGAGACGGGAATCGAGATGGAAAACCGGGCGATGTCCACCGTCATGGATTATCAGGAACTGCAGAATTTCTGGGAACTCTGCAAGAAAAGGTAGAAACCATCCAATACCGACGCAAAAACAGGGAGGAGAAATGATTATGGTCAAGGTCAATCCGTTTGAGGTTTCGCAGAGGCAGCTCGACCAGTGCGCAAAGATACTCCATCTGGATCCCGGCGTACAGGCGATCCTGAGGGTTCCGTCGCGCGAACTCCACGTTTCAATCCCGGTCCGCATGGACGACGGCTCCTTGAAGGTGTTCCAGGGATTCCGCGTCCAGTACAACGATGCCAAAGGCCCCTGCAAGGGGGGAATCCGCTTCCATCCCGATGAGACCATTGATACCGTCCGCGCGCTGGCCGCATGGATGACCTGGAAATGTTCGCTCCTCGATCTCCCCCTTGGCGGCGGCAAGGGCGGCGTCATCTGCAATCCCAAGGAGATGTCCCAGGGCGAGCTGGAGCGGCTCTGCCGGGCCTACATCGACCAGGTCGGGCAGATCATCGGCCCCGAAAAGGATGTGCCGGCGCCGGACGTCTACACCAACCCCCAGATGATGGCCTGGATGATGGACGAGTTTTCGAAGATCTCCGGCAAGAACCAGTTCGGCACCATCACCGGGAAGCCCCTCGCCCTCGGCGGTTCCGCCGGCCGCGGCGACGCCACCGCGAGAGGCGGCCTTTTCACGGTTCGCGAGGCGGCCAAGGAGTTGGGAATTGACCTTTCGAAGGCCACCATTGCCGTCCAGGGTTACGGAAACGCGGGCTATTATGCGGCCTGCCTCGCGCAGACGATGTTCGGCTGCAAGGTCGTAGCCGTCAGCGATTCAAAGGGCTGCATCCTGAACGACGGCGGGCTCAATGCGGAGTCCGTCGGGACGCACAAGGCAAAGACATCCACCGTCTGCAACTTCCCGGGCGCGAAAGCCATCAGCGATGAGGAACTGCTTGAGCTGGACGTGGACATCCTCTTCCCCTCGGCCCTGGAAAATGTGATCACCGAAGAGAACGCCCCGCGAATCCGCGCAAAAATCATCGCCGAACTCGCCAACGGGCCCACATCGCCCGAGGCGGACGCGATCCTCCACAAGAACGGCGTCCACGTCATCCCCGATTTTCTCTGCAACGCGGGCGGCGTGACCGTCTCCTACTTTGAAATGGTGCAGAACTTCTACATGTACTACTGGGAGGAGGACGTTGTGTACAAACGTCTGGACAAAAAGATGACCACCGCCTACCACGCGGTCCTCGACACATCGAAGAAGTACAATATCAACATGCGCCAGGCCGCCTATGTCGTCGCGGTGGGACGCGTCGTCGAGGCAATGAAGCTTCGCGGCTGGGCATAAATATCCTATCCTGAAATCAAAATAGGGGGCCTCGCGTCCCCCTTTTTTTTGATCCCGTTTCGGAAAATCTTTATGCACCTCTTTTCAACTTCCCCATCGAAGAAAATGGTTCGTAATCTTTAAAACGCCCTGTTAGTTATGACGGATGCCGGTTACATGGACTTGACTGCCCTCTCATCTGCAGGGCGGGTATCGCTTGCACGACGTTTGACTTTTCCGCACGATCCCGGTATGGATATCCCCTCAATGATCATGAATCATTTATGGTTTCTTTGTTGTTCCCCGTTCCAGGAACGGACACCGGAAAGGAAAGATCATGCACACAAAAAACGTCTGCCCGCACCCGACGTTTGCCGCCGGCGATAAGAGACATGGTTTCCATATCCTCCGTGTGGAGCAGATCCCGGAGATCCGGGTCACGGCCTACGAAATCGAACATGAAATGACCGGGGCGAAGCTGCTTCACCTCCACTGCGACGACCGTGAGAATCTCTTCTCCATCGGCTTCCGGACGCCGCCCGGGGATTCGACCGGCGTCCCCCACATTCTCGAACATTCCGTCCTGGCCGGCTCCGAACGCTACCCCCTCAAGGACGTCTTCAATGAGCTCCTCCGGGGAACGCTCCAGACCTTCATCAATGCATTCACCTACCCCGACAAGACGATCTACCCCGTCGCCAGCCAGGAGAAACGCGATTTTTTCAATCTCGCCCGCGTCTATGCCGATCTGGTCCTCCGGCCCCGCCTGCTGCGGGAGACCTTTCTCCAGGAGGGCCACCATCTCGAATTCGATGCGAACGGGGAGCTGGCCGTCTCCGGTATCGTCTACAACGAGATGAAGGGGGCCTACTCTTCGCCGGAGGCCCTGATGTACAAGGCCATCCAGGAAAACCTCTATCCGGAGACGCCCTATGCCTGCGACTCGGGAGGCGATCCCGAAAGGATTCCGGATTTGACATACGAACAGTTCCGGGCATTCCACCGGACCTTCTATTCACCGACGAACGCCCGCCTCTTCCTCTCCGGAAACATCCCTACGGAGGAGCACCTCGCCTTTCTCGCGGAGATACTCGCCGGTTTCGAACGCGTCGCCGTCAATTCCGCTATCGTTTCGCAAACCCGCTGGCAGGCCCCACGGGCCATTCACGGCTTCTTTCCCATTGACCGGGAGGATAAGTCAGAGGGAAAAACAACGGTGAACCTGGCCTGGATGACGGCGGAAAACACCGCCGGCGAGACGGCGATGCTGCTTACGATCGTTGCGGATCTGCTCGTCGGCAGCGCCGCATCCCCCCTTCGGAAGGCCCTCATTGATTCCGGCCTCGGGGAGGACCTCTCGCCGGTCACCGGTCTGGAGCGGGACCTCAAGCAGATCGCCTTCGCCGTCGGCCTCCGGGGAACCGATCCGGACAAGGCGCCGCAAATCGAGGCCCTGATTCTCGCTTCGCTGCGGGATGCGGCGGCCAACGGTTTCGAACGGGAGCTGATCGAGGGCACCCTGCACCAGGTGGAATTCCACGGACGGGAGATGGTCCGCGGCAACTACCCCTACGGGATCGTCCTGATGGGCCGGGCCTATCACACCTGGCTCTATGGCGGGGATCCCCTGACGGACATGAATTTCCCCCGCACGATCCATGAAATCCGCCGAAAATGGGAGGCCGATTCCACCCTCTTCCAGAAGGCGGTGCGGCAGTGGTTCCTCGACAATCCCCACCGCCTCCTCTCCGTCATGGAACCGAGCCGGACCTTCCAGGAGGAACGGGAGCAGAGGGCACGGAAACGGCTAAACCGTATCGCGGCCTCCCTGACCGAACCGGAAAAGGAGCGGATTCGTCGGGAAACCTTGATTTTGAAACGATTCCAGACGGAACCGGACCCGCCGGAGGCGGCAGCAACCCTGCCGAAGCTAAAGATCAGCGACATCTCCCGCGAGATCGAAACGATCCCCACGGAGAGGGCGGTCTCAGGCGGCGTTCCGGTCTTCCGCCATGAAATCTTCACGAACGGGATCGCCTATCTCGATCTGGCCTTTGACGTCTCCGACGTCCCCGAAGAGATTCAGCCCTACCTTCCGCTTCTGGGAAAGCTCACCCTCCAGATGGGGGCCGCGGGACTCTCCTACGAGGCGATGGCGAAACGGATCTCGCTGCGGACCGGCGGTCTGGGGTTCAATCTCGCCGCCGGTGCAACCGCCGACGGCAAGGGAAACTGGCAAAAGATGGTTTTTTCCGTCAAGGCCCTCTACCGGAATGCGAATGAGGCGGTCGGGATCGTCCGGGATCTCCTGACGGAGGGGGATCTGACCGACGCCGCGCGGATGCGGGACCTGATCCTCGAAAAGAAAAACGATCTCCACGCCTCGGTCATCCCCTCGGGTCATCTCTTTGCCCAGATGGCGGCCGCGGCGGGCCTTTCCCTTCCGGCATGGCGGACCGAACAATGGCATGGCAGAACCCAACTCCGCCTGATCGCCGGCACGGCCGACCATCTGAACGATCTTCGGGAAGATCTCCGGGAAAAGCTCACGCGTCTTAGGGAGATCGTCTTCGTCCGGCAACGGCTGCTCCTGAATATGACGGCCGACGCCGAGGGACTGCATCGGTTCACCACAGCGGTCGATGCGCTGCTTACGGCCCTGCCGGCCGGACGGCCGCCGGTGGAACCCGAAGAGCCCCATCGCCGCTCGACCCACGTCGGAATCGCCATCCCGGCCGAGGTCTGCTATGTCGCAAAGGTCTTGGCGGCGCCCCCCTATGCCGATCCGCTTTCCGCCCCCCTGTTCGTTCTGGCAAAGCAGCTTTCCAACGGGTATCTCTACCGCCACATCCGGGTCCAGGGGGGGGCTTACGGGGGCTCCTGCCGCTATGACCCGGCCAACGGCCTCTTCGCCTTTCTCTCCTACCGGGATCCCCATCTCAAGGAAACGCTCGACATTTACCGGGGTGCCGTGGATTCCGCATGCAACGACCCGGTCGCGGGAGAGGATGTGGAAAAGGCCGTGATCGGCACGATCGGCGCCCTTGACCGGCCGTTGGATCCGGCCGGAAAGGGTTACACGGCACTGATCCGGGAGTTTTCCGGTCTGACTGATCCGCTCCGCCGCCGGTTTCGGGAAGAGGTGCTCGCCGCCGATTCTCGACGCCTGCAGGAAACCGCCCGGCGTTATTTCCCGCCGGCTTCGGAAACGGCGGTCTTCGCCGTCTGCGCACCGGAGGAACGGCTCCGCAAGGCCAACGAGCTCCTGGAGGAGAAAATGGATTTGGAGAAGCTGATCATATGAGACCCGGAAACTGTTTTGGTTTTTTTCTGCTGTTCATCCTGTGCCTGATCGTCCTGTCCTGTTCCGGTTCGCTCTTTCGGAACTACGGCCGCATCCTCCCCAGCGAAGAGGCCGACCGGGATCTGGAAGGCGGCGTGGTTCACCCGGAGATACGCTACTACATCAGCGGCCCGGACCTCTATCCGAATGCCCTCATGGGACTGCACCGGGATTACCGTCTCGACCGGGAAACCCTCTGGAAGGAGGTCGCCATGACCCCCGGGAAGCTCCGGGAAATCGTCAGCTTCATGAAGGCCAAGGCGCGCGAGCATGGCCAGTTTCCCTACGGATTCGATCTGATCGACACGGGAAGCCGGAAGATCGGCTTCTGGTACTCCATCATCACGGCAAGGACATTTCTCCGCTTCGCGGAGGATGGAACCGTGATGATCCTGACGCCCAAGCTTGAAACTTACGAAGAGCGGGATGCCAGGGATGGTGATGATCTTGTCCCGTAAGCATTAATGGGACACCTTTCGGGCCTTTGTCCCTTGCATTTACCCGGAAAATCCGATAAGAATTTTTCAAAACCCATCAGAGGAGGCAAGGATGAGATGAAGGCTCTGGTCACCTACTTCTCCCAGACCGGAAACACCGAGAAGCTCGCGCGCGCCATCTACGAAGCGATTCATGTCGAGAAGGAACTCCTTCCCGTTCAGGACGTCAAGGATACAAAGGGTTACGACATCATCTTCGTAGGATTCCCCGTCCATGCCCACAGCGTTCCCGCCAAACTCCTCCCCTTCTTCAAAGGTCTGACCGACGGGCAGAACATTGCCTTCTTCTGCACCCACGGCTCGCTCCGGGGAGGCCATCTGGCGAAGCAGGCGCTGGAACACGCGATCGGTCTCGCCGCCCGGGCGAAGATCCTCGGCACCTTCGGAATCAGGGGAAAGGTGGATGCGAAAATGATCGAGGCTCTGATGAAGCAGGCGGAGCACCAGGCCTGGGCGGAAGAGGCGCAGGGGGCCTGCAATCATCCCGACGATGACGATCTCGCCGACGGGAAAGCGTTCGCCCGGGGCGTTCTCGCCAAGGTCGGCCGTTAAGGAGCCCTTCCGCTGCGATCAGGACCGGGCCCCTGTCCCGTCCCGCCCCGAGCCTCCCTCTGAACCGCGGAGAACAGGAGGGCGCCTTTGCGGCGGATCATGCTCATATTAAGGAGGAATTGATATGAAGAAGGTGGCATTCCTGAGCGCCCTGTTCGTTTCCCTCGCCATGTCCCTGCCTGCATGGACCTGCACGGTCACGCTCACGGGCAAGAAGGCCACGCTGGACGGTTCGGTCATGGTATCGCACTCCGATGACGGTCTGAGCGATGCCCGCATGATCTACGTTCCCGCCATGAACCACAAGCCCGGCTCCTTGCGGCCGGTCTTCTATGCCCACTATGCGCTGGATTACAAGCCGCAGTGGGGCGCCAGCGAAACGCACCGGATCGTCACCCGGGATCGGGGTCCGGGTTACGACACGCCCGGGGTTCCTCCCAGCGTGCCCCTGGGATACATCCCCCAGGTGTCCCACACCTTTGCCTATTTCGACGCCAACTACGGGATAATGAACGAACACCAGCTTTCCATCGGAGAATGCACGGACAAGGCCAAGGTCCATCCGGAACCCGAAGCCGGCAAGCGCATCTTCTACTCCGCGGAGTTGTCCCGGGTGGCCATGGAGAGATGCAAGAAGGCCCGCGAGGCGGTCAAACTGATGGGCGAGCTGATCGAGAAATACGGCTACTTCGGGACGGGTGAAACCCTGGCCGTGGCAGATCCCGAAGAGGGATGGGTCATGGAGATGTGCGGCTATGACATGAACGGCACGGGAGGGGTCTGGGTGGCGCAGCGGGTTCCCGATGACGGTTTTTTTGTGGCCGCCAATCAGTTCCGCATCCGAGACATCCGCAAAGGCGCCCAGGACATGATGTACTCCGCCAATATCTTTGAAGCGGCCCGGAAAAAAGGATGGTGGAAGCCTCAGGACGGCGCCCTCGACTGGACAAGCGTTTACGGAGACGGCGAGTTCCATCACCCCTATTATTCCCTGCGGCGGGTCTGGCGCGCCCAGTCCCTGATTGCTCCGTCCCTCAATCCACCGGCGTGGGTGGAGGGTCCTTTCACCCAAAGGTATCCTTTTACCGTCAAACCCGATAACCGGCTCACCGTGGAGAATATCTTCGCCGTTCATCGCGACTGCTACGAAGGAACCGAGTTCGATCTGACCCAGGGACTGGCTGCCGGACCCTTCGGCAATCCCAACCGTTTTGAAGGACAGGCCGAAGGCGTGGCGGACAAGGAAGGCCGACTGACGCCGTTGAAGGGAGAGTTTGAACGGCCGCTGAATATCTACCGTACGGTTTACACCCATGTCAATCAATCCCGCGGCCGGCTGCCCGATGCCATCGGCGGGATCACCTGGTTCGGACCGGATCGGCCTGCCACAGCGGTTCTCATGCCTTTCTACGCAGGAGCGACGGGTCTGCCCGCATCTCTGCAAAAGGCGGATATTCTCAAATTCGACAAGGGAAGCATGTGGATGGCCTTCAACTATGTTGCCAATTACGCCATGCTCAAGTATTCCTACATGATCAAGGACATCGCCGCCGCGCGTGACGGATTCGAGGCCCGCGCCTTCGGAAAACAGAAGGAATTGGAGCGGCAGGCGAACGATCTGTGGCAGAAAGGGGAGCGGGAAGGCGCCCGAAAACTCCTGACCCGTTACTCCGACGAAAACGCCTCCGCCGTGCTCCGGGAATGGTGGAAACTGTCCGAACGCCTCTATATCAAGTACAACGACGGTTACGTCAACACGGAAGACGGGATTGCCCAGCCGGTGTTCTACCCCTCCTGGTGGCTCAAACAGGTCGGATATGAGAACGGCCCGACGAGTTACGAAAGGCCCGCAGCCGGGAAATGACCGCGGGATCCTTCTGAATGCGCCGATAAGCCGAGCCGCGAAGCGGCATCGGCTTGAAAGAATGGTTGAGCAACACATCCGCTACCCGAGAATCTGTGGATTAAGATGCCATATCAAGTAGTTGAGCGCGGAGGCAAAACTGACCCAAAGCAGGTACGGGAAGAGCAACGCGCCGGCCAACGGCCTGATACGCCAGAAGGCAAGAAGTGTCGCAACGATAAGCACCCAGAGCAGAACGGTGTCCGCAAAGGCCAAGGCGCCCTGGTGCCAACCAAAGAACAGCCAACTCCACAACGAATTGACCGCAAGTTGCACCAAGAACAGAGTAAGGGCCGTTCGTGCACCGCGAAACCCTCCGATACGCCAGATCAGCCATGCCGCGATGCCCATCATTGCGTAGAGGACTGTCCAAACAGGGCCGAACAGCTCAGGTGGCGGTGCCCACTCCGGGTGCACGAGCTGTGTATAAAACTGGCCGGCCCGTATTGTTGCAGCGCTGCCAATACCGGCGGCAATGAAGGTGATCGCCAGCCAGGCAACGAGGTCAATGGGTTGCTTGCTTTTTGGCAGAGACACGATTCACTCCCTGTGTTGTCTGACGGCGAGTTCGCCGGGAGCGTTAGCGATCCGGTGGAACAGCCGGTTCGGCCAGTGCGTTCTCATCCCGGGTCCTTGATGAGAACACCTTGTTGCAGAATTCATTGAGGTAAGTTACACGTTCATTTCTCCCCGGACCGAACGAAAAGTCGAGCCGGAGCGGCCGACGGGGCTGCGACCGGCTTAAGCGAGCGGTTACGCAATTCAAGGATTAAGGGAAATCCGGCCAATCCGCAATATTGTCCTGAATGCCGTTCCGCCTCGCTCAGAGAAGGTCCGGAAGCTTCTCCAGCGCCTGCTCCAGCAGCTCCGGCTTCGGTCCGCCCGCCTGGGCCATGTCGGGCCGGCCGCCGCCTTTCCCGCCGACGAGCGGGGCGATTGACTGGATGATCTTTCCCGCATGGTACCGGTCGGTGAGATCTTTCGTAACCAGACAGAGGAGCATTGCCTTCGCGTCCGCCCGGCTCCCCAACAGGATGATCCCCGATCGGAGCCGGTCGCGGAGCTTGTCGCCGAAATCACGGAGGGTCTTGACGTCGGAGGCCTCCACCACGGTTGCCAGCACATCCACCCCTTTGACCTGCCGGACACGGTCCATCAGATCGCCGGAATCCTTCGCCGCCAACTTGCCCTTGAGCGTCTCGATCTCTCTCTCCAGCTCCCGTTCCCGCCGGAGAAGCTTTTCCGTGCGGTCCGCCGTTTCCAGCGGGCCGATCTTCAGGAGCCCGGCCGTTTTACGCAGTTCATCCTCCAGATGCCGCACATGGGTGACGGCCCCGCGGCCCGTCACCGCCTCAATCCGGCGGACGCCGGCGGCCACGGACGACTCGTGCACGATCTTCAGGAACCCGATGTCGCCTGTCCGGGCCACATGGGTCCCGCCGCAGAGTTCCCGGCTGTACTCACCCATCCCGACGACGCGGACCGTTTCTCCGTATTTCTCGTCGAAAACCGCCGTTGCTCCGGTCTTGATTGCCTCCGTAAGGGGAAGGACCTTTGTTTCCACGGGCACGTTCATCCGGATCATCCGGTTGGCCTCATCCTCGACCCGCGCCAGTTCCTCTTCCTCAATCTTTGAAAAATGGGTAAAATCGAAGCGGAGCCGCTCGGCATTCACCAGTGAACCGGACTGCTTGACGTGTTCCCCCAGGACCTTCTTGAGGGCCGCCTGGAGCAGATGCGTCCCCGAATGATTGGCCTCGGTCGCCCGGCGTTCCTCGTCGATCACCTGCAGACCTACCGCATCCCCCTTCCGGATCTTTCCGCTTTGGAGTCTGCCGACATGGGCAATCAGATTGTCGAGAGGTCGCTTCGTATCGGTCACTTGGAAGAGGGCCTCGCACTTTTTGCCCAGGATCACACCGGCATCGCCGACCTGGCCGCCGGTCTCGCCATAAAACGGGGTCTCGGCAACGATGATCTCCGCCTCGTCCCCTTCCCCGATCTCCTCGACGGTTTGACTGTTTTTCAAAATGGCCAGAACCTCCGAGCGACCCGACGTCACACCCTCATGTCCCACAAATTTTGTTGCAATCCCTTCGACGGAAAGGCGGTGATAGACCTCGGAGATCGCCTCCTGGCCGCTTCCCTTCCAGGATTCGCGCGCCTTTTCCCGCTGGGCGTCCATCGCCTTCTCAAACCCCTCCATGTCCAGCGAAAGGCCGTCCCTTTTGACGATATCCGCCGTAAGATCGGTTGGAAAGCCAAAGGTGTCATAGAGCTTGAAGACGACCCCTCCGGGGATCACCCCTTTTCCGACAGCCTTCAGCGACGCCACCTCCTCCTGGAGGATCTTGAGGCCGGCGTCGAGCGTTTCGATGAAGCGCTCCTCCTCGCTCTCCACCACCTTGCGGACGTAGGGGGCCTTGTCGGCCAGGTCCGGGTAGGCCCCCTTCATTGCTTCGATCACGACCCCGCACACCTCGTTCAGAAAAGGGCGGTTCATGCCGAGGAGCTTTCCGTGGCGCGCCGCCCTTCGAAGGATCCGCCTGAGGACATAGCCTCTTCCCTCGTTGCTCGGCAGAACGCCGTCGCCCACGAGAAAGGCGACGGAACGGCTGTGGTCGGCGATAACCCGGATAGAGATGTCGTCTTCCCCGTTTTTCCCGTAGGTCCGGCCGCTGATCTTCTCAATGAAGCGGATGGTTCCCGTGAAGAGGTCGGATTCGTAGTTGCTCGTCACACCCTGGACGACGGCGGCCAAACGCTCCAATCCCATCCCCGTATCGATGTTCGGTTTCGGCAGGGGGGTCAGCTTCCCCGCGGCGTCGCGGTCAAACTGGGTAAAGACGAGATTCCAGATCTCGAGATGCCGGTCGCATTCGCAGTGCACGTCGCACGTGGGTTTTCCGCAGCCCGTCTCTTCACCCTGGTCGTAGAGGATCTCGGAGCAGGGGCCGCAGGGACCGGTCTCTCCCATCATCCAGAAGTTGCTTTTCTCCCCCATCCGGACGATCCGCTCCGCCGGAACCCCCATCCCGTCATGCCAGATCCCAAAGGCCTCGTCGTCGTCCCGGTAGATCGTGATCCACAGCTTTTCCTTCGGCAGGCCCATAACGCCGGTTAGGTATTCCCACGCCCAGGCAATGGCTTCCTGTTTGAAGTAATCGCCAAAGGAAAAGTTTCCCAGCATCTCGAAGAAGGTATGATGGCGCGCGGTGACGCCGACATTCTCCAGGTCGTTGTGCTTGCCGCCCGCCCGGACGCACTTCTGGGAGGTCGCCGCCCGATGGTAACCCCGGTCCTCCAGCCCCAGAAAACAGTTCTTGAACTGCACCATCCCCGAATTCGTGAAAAGGAGTGTCGGGTCGTCTTTGGGAACGAGGGATGAACTCGCCACCCGCGTATGACCTTTTCCCTCAAAATATTTCAAGAAACTCTCGCGGATTTCACTCCCCGTCATCGCCATGGAACCCTTCCTCCTCTGTCTTTTTCAGTACCTTCAAAATGAGGCCCGTGGGAAATCCCCTTCCCATCAGGCCTCTGGCCAGCCTGGCCTTTTCCCGATCGTTGAGCGCTGCGACCGGCCTTCCCCTGATCTTCTTCCGGAGCAGCCGTCCGGCGGCCTCCTCCTCGCCGAGTTCTCCGCGGACCTCCGCAATCACCCGCGCAGAGAGCCCCGCGTCGATGCCCTTCTCCCGGAGGTCGAGGGCGATCCGCCGGTCTCCGGCGAGGCGGCTGATCGCAAGCAAACGCGCCCTCTGCCTCGCGAACGCCTCGTCGTTCAGATAGCCGAGTTCCCGGCACCGCCGGAGGACTTCCTCAACGACCGCCGTCGAAAAACCGCCCGCCTGCAGTTTTACACGCAATTCCTTTTCGCTGTGCGCCCGGAGGGTCAGGAGACGGAAGGCTTTTCCTTCGGCGCGGCCGAGCTCGCGGTCCCCGTCCATACCTTATTTCGGTTCTTCCTTGCCCGCGTCCGTTTTCGGTTTCATCCCCAGTTTCTCTCGGACCTCCGCCTCGATCTGCGCCAGGATCTCCACATTTTCCTTCAGGAAGGTTCGGGTGTTGTCCCGTCCCTGGCCGAGGCG
>JAFGRP010000150.1 GCA_016935075.1 Deltaproteobacteria bacterium
ATGATGCCGTTATGCACGACACTGATTTTTCCCCGGCAATCGGAATGGGGATGGGCGTTGACCTCTGAAGGACGCCCGTGAGTGGCCCAGCGCGTGTGGGCGATCCCGAAGGTCCCCGGGATCTTTTCGTCGCTCAGTTTTTTCTCGAGTTCCGACACCTTGCCTACGGCACGAACCAGTTTCATTTCTCCATGATCGCCGATCGAGAGGCCGGCCGAATCATAGCCGCGGTACTCCAACCGCTTCAATCCTTCGAGAAGAATGGGAACCGCCGTCCGTTTGCCGCTGTATCCGATGATTCCGCACATCGCTGTTCCCCTCCTATGCGTAATGGGTTAAGGCCGGTTTGCCGATGGGAAAGACATTGAATCCGAGCCTGTGCAAAGCCTGATGATCGAGGATATTCCGCCCGTCGAAAATGAACGCCGGTTTCTCCATCGAAGCATGGATCTTTTCATAATCCAATCGCCGATACTCGTCCCACTCGGTGACGATCAACAAGGCGCGCGCACCTGCCGCCGCCCGGTATGGATCCTCTTCGAGCTCCACCCGGTCGAGCACATCGGCGAGATCGATCCGGGCGTTTTCCAGGGCTTTCGGATCCGTGATCACCACCCGGGCATGCTCCTCCAACAGGTGGCGGGCCACGGAAATGGCGGGCGACTCCCGTGTATCTCCGGTGTTCGCTTTGAATGCGAAACCGAAAAGGGCGATCCGCTTCCCCACCAGTGTATGAAAGAGTTCGCGGATCACGCGGTTGACAAACCTTCGAGACTGAAAATCGTTGATCCGCAGCACCATCTCCCAGTATTCGGCCGTTTCATGCAACTCGTAGGAACGGGCGATATAAACCAGGTTCATGATGTCCTTCTTGAAGCAAGAGCCGCCGAACCCGACGCTGGCGTTCAGGAATTTCGTTCCGATCCGGCTGTCGGCGCCGATGGCGCGGGCGATTTCGCCGACATCGGCCTGGGTCTTTTCACAAAGAGGGCTGATGGAATTGATGGAGGATATCCTCTGGGCCAGAAAGGCATTGGCCACCAGCTTGGACAATTCCGAAGACCAGAGATTGGTGGTGAGGATCCGCTCGCGCGGGATCCATTGGGCGTAAATATCCACGAGTTCGGCGGCCGCTTTCCGGCCCGATTCGGTCTGCAGGGAGCCGATCAACACTCGGTCGGGTTGAAGAAGGTCCTGGACCGCCGACCCCTCGGCCAGAAACTCGGGGTTGGAGATCACCTCGAAGTGGATCCCTTTTTTATTGGAGGAGAGGATCCTCTGCATGGCCTCGGCCGTCTTTACCGGCACCGTGCTCTTCTCTACAATGATCTTCGGCCCCTCCGAGTGCTCGATGATCTGATGCGCCGTCTTCTCCCAGAATTGAAGGTCGGCCGCCGCCCCGGCTCCCAGTCCGAAAGACTTGGTCGGGGTATTCACCGACACGAAAATAATATCGGCCTGGCTGATCGATTCGAATACATCCGTGGTAAAGAACAGGTTTCGCCCGCGAACCTCGCGCACGATCTCATCGAGTCCCGGCTCGAAAATGGGCAGGTCATCGGAGTTCCAGCGGGCGATTTTTTCCTCGTTGATATCCACGACGGTCACCCGGATACCGGGGCATTTCAATGCAATGACCGCCATGGTCGGGCCGCCCACATAGCCGGCGCCGATACAGAGTATATTCTTCTTGTGTGACAAGATGCCTCCTATCAGGTCGAAATTCCCTTAAAATCCCTGTACCACTCGACGAACCGTTTCACTCCATCCTCAATGGTGACGGCGGGAGCAAAGCCGCAATATTCGTGAAGCGAGTCGATATCGGCCGCCGTCTCTTCCACGTCTCCCGGTTGCATGGGGAGAAAGTTCTTTTTCGCGGCCTTCCCCAATTCCGCCTCGATCACAGAAATGAAGTGAAGCAGTTCCACGGGCCTGTGGTTCCCGATATTGAATATTCTGAAAGGCGCATAGGATGTGGAAGGATCGGGCTGGAGCGCATCCCAGCCGGGATTTCCCTCGGGAATCCTGGGCAAAACCCCCATGATCCCGTCGACGATGTCATCGATATAGGTAAAGTCCCGCTTCATTTTCCCGTGGTTGAACACATCGATCGGCTCCCCCCTGAGAATCTTCTCCGTGAAAAGGAAGAGGGCCATGTCGGGGCGTCCCCAGGGGCCGTAGACCGTGAAAAAACGCAATCCGGTGCAGGGGAGCGAATAGAGATGGGCATAGGCATGGGCGATCAGTTCATTGGCCTTCTTGGTGGCGGCATAGAGCGAAATGGGGTGATCGACGTTTTGATGCACGGAGTAGGGGTAATTCCGGTTCCCTCCATATACCGAGGAGGAGGAAGCATAGACCAGGTGGCTCACCTTCGCTTCGCGGCAGCATTCCAGCAGGCGGACAAAGGCGGACAGGTTGCTCTCCACGTAGGACATCGGTTTCTTCAGCGAATACCGCACGCCTGCTTGCGCGGCCAGATGGGCGACAAAGCGGGGACGCTCCCTTTCAAAAAGCTGGTTCAGACCGGTTTCATCGCCGATGTCCCGTTGATAGAATCGGATGTTCCGGCCCTCGGCATGGTCCGTTTCCCCCCGCTGCAAACGTTCCAGGTCTTGGGAGGAAATCCCCAGTTGCGCCAGCCGCGCATATTTCAACTCCACATCGTAATAATCGTTGACAATATCGATCCCCACCGTTTCCACTCC
>JAFGRP010000151.1 GCA_016935075.1 Deltaproteobacteria bacterium
ACGGCCAAATACATCCATTTCGTCCTTGGTCCCGCCGGCCAGGCGCTGGTGAAGCAGGAAGGCTTCGTTTCCCTGCCGAAAAAATAGGGAAGGCGAATAAAAAGAGGTGCAACCCCGCTGTATCGAAGCGGAGACGTTTCTTCACGAATAGTCTCCGCTTCTGATTCGGCAGGACCCACCAGGAAGGGAAAAGATGAAAAAACAGAAGGTCCTGTTCGTCTGCACTCGCAACAGTGCCCGTAGCCAGATCGCCGAGTCTTGGTTGAATTTTCTCTATGGGGACCGCTTTGAGGCAAAAAGTGCCGGATTGGAGCCCGGGGATCTGAATTCACTCGCCGTCACGGTAATGGAAGAAAAAGGGATCGATATTTCAAGAAACCGGACAAAAAGCGTCTTCGAAATCCTTAAAGCGGGCGAGTTGTTCTCCTGGGTGATCACCGTTTGCGATTCATCAAGCGCCGAACGCTGTCCGGTCTTCCCCGGTTCTGCCAAGCGGTTGCACTGGAGCTTTCCTGATCCGTCTTCGATCAAAGGATCTCTGGAGGAGAGGACGAACGCCGTTCGGAAGATCAGGGATGAGATCAAGGAAACAGTCAGGCAATGGGGCGCACCGAAATGCGTTCGCCCTTTAGGACGGCCCACGTATGTGCAGCCGACTGATAATTTCATGGAGTCTTTATGAAGCCTTCATAACATCTTCATAATTTTCCGTTATGGTGTTCCAAAACAAAGAGAGTCATTATGCATCACCAGTACATCGACCGGGAGAGCCGCGGGATTCAGACAGAGAAATTGTTCGGGGACGCCGCTGTCCGATTCCTTTATTCGGGGGTTCGGGAACGGACGCCCTGGCTTTTCCGCCGGCTGATCAGTGCCCGTGCATCCCAAATTCTGGGTGATCTGAACTTCAGCAGAATGTTTTCCCAAAAAGTGGCAGGCAGTCTCGGTCTGTGTGCCGCCTGGGGCATCGATCTGCGGGAATGCCTCGATCCGCCGGCGCGACTGGACACCCTGCAACGCATTTTCGAACGCAAGATCCGCTATTTGGAGTGTCGGCCCATGCCGAACGATCCCCAAACGGTCGTTTCACCCTGCGATGCAAGGATGCTTTGCGGGTCGTTCTGCGAATCATCCAGTCTTTTCATCAAGGGGAAATTCTTCGATTTTGAGGAACTGTTCGGGGTAAACAAGAATAACTGGCTCAAGGCCTTCCATCTTGGCGATTTTGCCGTCTTCCGGCTGACGCCGGATAAATACCACTACAACCATGCTCCTGTGGCCGGAAGGGTCGTCGATTTCTATCAGATCCCAGGTCTGTACCATGCCTGCAATCCCAATGCCGTGGTTTCCGTGGTGACTCCTTATTCCAAGAACAAACGGGTGATCACCATCGTTGACACGGATGTCCCCGGCGGAACCCAGGTCGGACTGGTGGCCATGATCGAGGTCGTCGCTCTGATGATCGGAGATATCCTTCAGTGCTACAGCGAGAAAAAATACGACGACCCCCAGCCGGTCGGTTCCGGGATGTTCATCCGCCGGGGAGCGCCAAAAAGCCTCTTTCGTCCCGGCAGCAGCGCTGTGGTGCTGGTCTTCCAACAACATCGCATCAGGTTTGCAGATGATATCTCCGCAAACATGGCTTATCATGGCGCGGAGAGCATCTTCAGCCGGAATTTTGGCCAACCTCTTGTTGAATCGGATGTCAAGGTGCGTTCGTTCATTGCAAGCAGAAAAAATGTGCATTTGACTTCCTGAGCCGTCCGAAAGGAGATGGAGATCAAGATGACACACCGAGAAATGCTGCAGCATGTCAGGGGGGAACTTGTCCGGAAGATGGAAGGGCTGCAGGACGCCCTCAAACAAACGGCCACTCGTATGAAGGATGAATCCTTCAGGATGGCGGATTTCGTCGACCAGGCGGCCGCGGAGCATGACCGATCGGTGGAACTGTCGATGAGGGGGAGGGAAAGAGAACAGATTCGTGAAATTCATGAGACGATTCTTTGCATCGACCAGGGGCGATTCGGTGTTTGCCGCCGGTGCGGCAAGGTCATCCCCCCGGCGAGACTCCTGCTGGCGCCGATGAGTCGACTCTGCACCACCTGCAAACAACAACTGGAATTGGATTCCCGGACCGGATATTCCGCGGCCGACGACAGGGTAGATCGTTATGCTTGCTGAGCTGTTTCTCTTGACTCTTGCGGTCTGTCTGGCCGTTCTATTTCGCTGGGGCTTCAAAACCCTTCCGGGTGAGAGGTGGCAGGTTATTGGATGCATCCTCGGCAGCAAACAAGAGGACGGTGCATGGAAAGGCCTGAATCTAACTTATTACGGGTTTTTCAATGCAACCGCCTATCTTTTTGCTGCGGTAACATTTTTCGTCCTCATGGGCTCTCTGTCCGTTCCGGTCGCCGGCACCCTGGTGATACTGACGGCAGTTCTAGCGACCTGCATGCCGGCATCGAAGTTGATAGCCTTCTGGGTCGAACGGAAAAAGAACACGTTCACGGTCGCCGGTGCTTCTTTCGCCGGTTTGATCGCGGCGCCCTGGATCATCCGGTGTGTCAATGAAGCCATGGGTTTCCGTATGGGTTTCCACGCACCCGTCTTGAGCGTATTGGCGGCGATTTCCATTGCCTATGCCTTCGGCGAGGGGATCGGTAGGCTCGCCTGCATTAGTTTCGGCTGTTGCTACGGGAAACCGCTGTCGGCGTGTCACCCTTTACTCCAAAGGTTCTTTCGCGGACGGGCCTTCATTTTTTCCGGTAAAACCAAAAAGATCGCCTATGCCCATCATCTCGACAACCGGGAAGTCATCCCGATTCAGGCCGTGACGGCGCTCCTCATCACGGGCACAGGACTTCTGGGGTGCTACGGCTTTCTCAAAGGATTTCATTTCACGACTTTTGCCGGCATTATGGTCGTGACACAGGTATGGCGTGTTCTGTCCGAGTTTTTAAGGGCGGATTACCGGGGAACGGGCAGGATCACCACGTACCAGCTTATGGCCGTGCTTTCCCTTGTATACGCCTTTCTTCTTCTGGCCTTTTTTCCGACCACCAGCACTAAATTGCCGGACATCAAGGCAGGTCTGCTTGCTCTCTGGGATCCTGGTGTCATCATTTTCTTTGAAATCATCTGGTGGACCGCTTTTATCCATACGGGAAGAAGCCGGGTTACCGGCGCCACGGTCCGCCTGCATGTCGTCGGAGAAAAGATTTGAACATCACCCTTTCCTTTTACAGGCTGTTGAAAAACGCCCATCTGCTGCGTTTCCCTCATCCTTCGCCGTTCAACGTACTCTAAAGTTCGCCTCACGGCTTAAGGATTGGTTCCGCTTCGCTCCACGATTCTTCGAATTCAGGGGCCTTGTATCTGGGTATTTTTGAACAGCCTGTAAACGAGCCTTTTTCAACATGCTCTTTCATGAAGGCTTCACTGATCGTACATCGCGTGTGGCCGCGTACCTGTGGCGCCATCCTTAGCACTGACCAAAATCACAGTGAATTGCAGATAGAGGAAACCCTGAAGCAGGCAGCGCTGCTCGGAATATAACCATTTCTTTTATCCGGGAAAATTGATAGTATTAACCAATACGAAGGAGGTCTTCACCAATCGCGACATAAGGCAGATGGAAGAGATGCATAACGGGATACTTCAGTCGAAACAGCAACATGTTGCGCCATAGTCCATGGAGGCCATATGGAAGAGAAACGGCATACCAGCGCGGAATACGAACGAGAAATCCAGGAGATCAGGGACGGTCTCCTCTACCTGGGTGTCCTTACGGAAAAGGCCATAGAGGAAGGATCCAAGGCACTCCTGGAGAGGGATTCCGAGGCCGCCCGCCGCGTGATTCGCGAGGATGAACAGATCGATCGTTTCGACGTGGAGATGGAAGAGAAATGCATCCGCCTGCTGGCCCTCCGCCAGCCTGCCGCACGCGATTTGCGCTTCATCACAACGGCGATCAAGATCACCGGCCATCTGGAGCGCATCGGGGACATGGCGGCGAACATCGCCGAGAAGGTCCTCATCCTCAACGACCTCCCCCAGATCAAACCTTACGTCGACCTGCCCCGGATGGCGGAGATTGCCCGCAGCATGATCCACACCGCTCTCGATGCGATGGTGCAGGAAGACTTGGAGCTGGCAAAACGGGTCCGGGCCGAGGATCCCGTCATTGATAAGCTCAATGAACAGGTTTTTCGCGAGTTGCTTACGTTCATGATGGCGGATCCCCGCAAGATCCAGGCCTGTCTCTACGTCATGCAGATCTCCAAGAGCCTGGAGCGGATCGCGGATCATGCTGAGGGGATTGCAGACATGATCATTTACATGATTTCGGGAAAAAGCGTCCGGCATAAGTCGGATTCTTAGGAATTTTTTCGTCCTCCGGGTTGAGGCGGAGATGACCGTGGAGACGAACCCGAATGAGACAATGCCTGCGAAAGGGAAAGGAACCCGGCCATGACGCGGAAGAAGATCCTCATTGCCGATGACGAAAAGGATATCGTCGAGCTGATCGCCTACAACCTCGAGCGGGAAGGATTTGCCGTCAGCAAGGCCTTTGACGGCCGGAAAGCTTGGGAGTCGATCCATGCTGAAAAGCCGGACCTGGTCATCCTCGACCTGATGATGCCGGCGATGCCCGGCATGGAGGTTTGCAAGAGGATCCGGGGGCAGGAAACGACCGCCTCCCTGCCGATCATCATGCTGACCGCCAAATCGGATCCCGTGGACAAGATCCTGGGGCTGGAGGTGGGGGCCGACGATTACCTCGCCAAACCGTTTCACGTCCGGGAGCTCGTCGCCCGTGTCCGCGCCGTCCTGCGGCGGTCGGAGCAACGTCCGGACGCGGATTCGCAGGAATCGTTCGATTTCCGGGGACTTCACATCGATTTCAAGTCCTATCGGGTGACGGTGGACGGCCGGCCGGTTGAACTGAGCGCCCGCGAATTCAAGCTCTTGCAGTTTTTGACCGGCCATCCCGGCCGTGTCTACAGCCGGGATCAGCTTCTGGACCGGGTCTGGGGGGACGAGGCGTTCGTGGAACCCCGCACTGTCGATGTCCATATCAGCCGTCTGCGGGGGACGATCGAACCGGACCCGTCTAACCCCCGGTACATCTTCACCGTCCGCGGCATCGGTTACAAATTCGCCGATCCTGAGGAATAATTCCGGTTCCAAATCAAAGATGAAATCGAGGCGGCGAGGAAGAGGCGACGCAGGCATACATCAATAGTATGTCGAGGAGCCGATGA
>JAFGRP010000152.1 GCA_016935075.1 Deltaproteobacteria bacterium
AAATCGACCTGGTTCGAACCCAAGCTCCGGAGCGGTCTGTTTGTGCACCTGCTTGATTGATCGCCTGCCGGGGATCGATGCCATCAGGCAGGTTAAAGAGAGGCGGGATTTTCCCCGACCCGGGCTTTTCCCCCCGGGAAACGGGAAAGGGGTACAGGGTGTCCGAGGCTGTTTTATGAATCGCGAAGAGTCAATCACAGAGATCAAGATATTGCAGGGGAATGAGGCGGTCGTGGAAGGGGCTCTGGCTGCCGGTTGCCGCTATTTTGCCGGCTACCCCATCACACCGGCCACGGAGATTGCCGAACTGATGAGCGAACGTCTGCCCCCCCTGGGCGGCGTCTTCATGCAGATGGAGGATGAGATCGCCAGCATTTGTGCCGCCATTGGCGCGGCTTTCGGCGGCGCGTTGGCCTGCACGGCCTCATCGGGACCCGGGATCAGCCTGATGCAGGAGGGGATCGGCTATGCGGCGGAGACCGAGGCGCCCATCGTCGTGGTGAACGTCATGCGGGGCGGCCCCTCCACGGGCATGCCCACGGCGGCCGGGCAGCAGGACATCATCCAGGCGCGGGCGGGATCTCACGGCGACTACGAGATCATCGCCCTGATGCCCTCCTCCTGTCAGGAGGCCTTCGAACTGACCTATCGGGCCTTTGCCTTGGCGCAGCATTACCGGGTGCCCATCTATGTCCTCTCCGACGAGATCATCGGCCACACCCGCGAGAAGGTGCGTATTCCCGGGGGACTCCGGCCGATCGAAAGGAAGCGCCCCCGTGAGCGGGAGAATTACCTTCCCTACAAGGCCGGGGCAGACGACCTCCTCGATGGCATGCCGGCCTTCAATGAGGGATACCGGCTGCTGATCGACGGTCAGCTTCATGGTGAAGACGGCAACCGGGCCGGCCATCTGCCCGATGTCTGTGCGCGGCTGACCGACAGGCTCTGCCGGAAAATCACCGGTCATCGGGAAGAGATCTACGATCTGGAGACCCATTTTCTCGAGGATGCCGAGGAGGTGGTCGTCTGCTTCGGCAGCCCGGCCCGTCCGGCCCTTCGGGCGGTCAAGGATGCAAGGGAGCGTGGAATCCGGGTGGGGTATATGAAGATCCGGACGATCTGGCCCTTTCCCGAGGAGGCGATTGCGGCCCTGGCCGGAAAGGTACGGACGCTGATCGTGCCGGAGCTCAATGTCGGAAGGGTGGTGCAGGAGGTCAGAAGGGTGACGGCAAACCGGGCCGAAGTGGTGTCCCTGCCCAAGCTGGGAGGTCTTTTGCATACCCCCGGTGAGATTCTTGCGGAGCTGACAAAGAGGTGCCGGCCATGAACCCGATCGGTGAAAAATATCTAAGAAAGAAGGCGCTGCCCTTCCTCTGGTGTCCCGGCTGCGGCAACGGCACCATTCTGGGCGCCACGATTCGGGCCATCGAGAGCCTGGGGATCCGGGAAGATGTGGCCCTGGTGGGCGGGATCGGCTGCTCCGGCTGGATCCCGGTCTATATCGATGCCGATACCCTCCATAGTTTGCACGGAAGAACGCTTCCCTTTGCCACGGGGCTGAAGATGAGCAATCCCAAAAGAAAAGTGATCGTATTTACCGGCGACGGGGACTGCCTGGGAATCGGCGGCAACCACTTTATCCACACCGCCCGGAGAAATCTGGACATCACCGTGATCATGGTGAACAACCGGATCTACGGCATGACGGGAGGACAGGTGGCCCCGACCACCCCGCTCAAGGCGAAAACGAAGACCTCCTTTTACGGGAATCCGGAAGATCCCTTCGATGCCTGCGAACTGGCGAAGGCGGCCGGGGCGACATACGTAGCCCGCTGGACGGCGGCCCATGCCCTGTCCCTGTCCCGGTCCATTGCCGAGGCGATCATCCACGAAGGGTTTGCCTTCATAGAGGTCATCACCCAGTGTCCCACCCAGGCGGGACGGATCATCTACGGCACGGCGGACCCGGCCGGGCTGCTGGACATGCTGAAGGCCCAGACGGTGCCGGTGAAATCGGCGGCGAAACAGGATGCCGGAGCGCTGCAGGGGAAATGGCTCATTGGAAAGCTGCATCATGACCGCGGGAAGCCGGAATTTTCCCGGAGTTATTTCGGGATGGCTGGTCCCCGGGGCGGGAAGCCGGACGCCTGAAGACCGGTCCGGGATATCCGGAAACGATCATCTTTTCCCCATCCTGCGGGAGGGATGAAAGGAGAGGCATTTTTACGATGAAGGTTTGGGACAGCAATGATCGATATCATTATTGATGAGCAGTACTGCAAGGGTTGCGGACTCTGCATGCATTATTGTCCGAAGCAGATCCTGAAAGAGTCTGGGCGGCGAAACGCCAGGGGATATGTGCCCCCGATGGTGGCGGATCCGGAACAATGTTCAAAGTGCAGAACCTGCGAACTGATCTGTCCGGAGCTTGCCATAACCCTGGAGGACAGGCCATGAGAAAAGAGATCAAACTGGCCGGATTCGGCGGTCAGGGGATTGTCCTGATGGGCGTCATGCTGGCGGAAGCGGCGGGTTATTATGAGAACATGGAGATTGCCCAGACCCAGAGCTATGGACCGGAGGCCAGGGGCGGGGCATGCCGGGCGGAGGTGGTCATTGCCGATGAGATGATTGACTACACGAAGACGTTGAATGCCGATGTCTTTGTGGCCATGTCCCAGCCTGCGCTGGACCGGTATCTGCCGGAGATCGATCCGGAGACGGCGTCGGTCTTTGTGGATGAAATGCTGGTTACGGCCGTGCCGGAGACGGTGCGTCATCTCTACCGCATTCCGGCCACCCGGTTGGCCGAGGAGCAGTGCGGCAGCCGGATGGTGGCCAATACGGTGATGCTGGCGGCGGTGGTGCGGAAGACCGGGATCATCTCCGTGGCGGCGCTGGGCAGGACGATCCGGGAGCGCCTGGCGCCCAAACTCCGCGACATCAATCTGAAGGCGCTGGAGATGACCCTGGACTATCTCAGTGGCGGGAACACCCATGAAACTCTATGAGTACGGGGGAAAGACCCTTTCAGCCGGGGCCGCTGATCCCGGAAGGTTGGATGTTTGTAGGGAAGTTAGGGGACGAAGGGGGCTGATGGCCTCTTCGCCATTCATCGTTTCATATTTTAACCCAGAGAGAAGAGAGAAAGGAGCAGAATGATGAAAAGACAAAAGAAGTTATTATGGGTGATGGTTTTTGTCCTGGCGGCTGTCCTGGCCGTCGGCGGGACGGCCATGGCGGCGAAGAAGGTGCAGTTTGTGGGCATCGCGACGGGCGGCACCGGCGGTCTCTACTATCCGTTGGGGGGCGCCCTGGCCCAGGTCATTTCCAGCAAGATTCCTGACGTGTCGGCAACGGCCCAGAGCGGCAACGCCTCGGTGGCCAATGTCAACCTGGTTGCCCAGGACGAGGTGGAGACAGCCTTCATTCAGAACAACGTCCTGGATTCCGCCTATTTCGGAAGGGATCAGTGGCAGGGGAAACCCTTGAAGAACCTGCGCGTGATCGCCTCCCTCTATCCGGAAACGATCCAGATTTGCGCCCTCAAAAGCGCCAATATCAAGATCGTTTCCGATGCCAGGGGAAAGCGCGTCATGCTGGGCGACAAGGGGAGCGGCTCCGAGTTTGATGCCCGGAACATCCTCAATGCCCACGGGCTCACCTATGACATGATCAAACCGGACTATGTGGGCTGGGAAGTGGCGTCACAGCGCCTGAAGGATGATCAGGGCGACATGCTCTTCCAAACAGCCGGTTATCCTGCATCCTTCATCATCGATCTGACCACCACGAAAGAGGTGAACCTGGTCTCTTTGTCCGATGACGCCATCAAGAAGCTCTGCGCCCAGTACAAATTCTATGTGCCCAGCACGATTCCGCCCAAAACCTATAGAGGTCAGGATCAGGAGGTCAAATCGATCGCCATGATGGCCCTCTGGGTGACCCATGACGGCGTCTCTGAAAAACTGGTTTATGAGATGACCAAGGCCCTCTGGGAAAAAGGCAACATGGCCAACAGAAAAGATCAGTCCGTCGGGGCCGAAATTCTGGCGAAAGTGGTTCCGGAAACGGGGAAATTCATCCGGTTGAAAAACGCCCTGGAGGGAATTACCACACCTCTGCATCCCGGTGCGGAAAGGTACTACAAGGAGAAGGGGATGCTCAAATAGGATGGCGGATATCGTCGCCGCAGTTTCCCGGGATGGAATCTGCATCCCCTCTTGGGAAAGACACGATAAAGCAAGAAATGGGGAGCCCGCCGGAACCGGCGGGCCCCTATTTCTCCTTCGGGTATGATGCCCCGTGAAAAAAAAAATTGTTTTGGCGTTTTTTTTTATGGCTTTGACGGGCTTCGGGCTTTGGCCTTTGCATGGCTTGGGACTGCGCGATGCCAAAGACGACCGTTGGATATGGCTTGTGGCAGCGCATCCGGGCGATACCTTTTCTCTCCGTTATACGCATTCGGTTTATCGGCGGCCCGTGTGGGACATCTATTTTATCGATTCCCGGTACCGAATTATTCTGGAAGAAACGGTATTTCCCGCGTATGGCTATGGGCTTCCCTTTTCCACGGCGAAGAACCAGGTCTTCCGGGTGCGTGAGGACGGCAATTTCAGCATCAGCAACATCAAGAGGCCCATTCCTTCTCTCCACCTGAGGGTGCAGCGTCAGTACGGCAACACTCTGACGTTCAACGGCAAAACAACGCTCGATCTGTCGTCCGGCTTTGGCAACGGTGTTATAGAGGTGAAAATTCAAGAGTTTAACAGGATACAGTATCTGTATCGGGAGATGAAACGATGGCTGAGCCAATTGATCTGAAACAAAATCAATATGCTACAGACGAACAGATCCAGGAGATTGTAGAAAAATACGACCCCGAATCGCGCTTTCGTAAAACGGTCGGCCTGGCGAGCAAGGCGATCCTGATTTTCTGCATGATCCTGTCGCTGTTTCATATGTACACGGCCGGATTCGGCGTTCTCCAGGAATGGAAGCACCGGTCCTTTCACCTGAGTTTCGTCATGCTGCTCATCTTTCTCTGTTATCCGATCAAGAAAAAAGAGCTGCCCCGGTTGAAATCCTTTATCTACAGCGGTCTTTATGCCCTGATCGGCGGCGGCATCATTTCCTTTGAACTCATGACCACGCTGCACATCCCCTTGATTTACTTCTGGCTTATCTATCTTTTCCTGGCGTCAAGCCTTTTCTATTTTAAGGAACGGCCCGTCTTTTCCCTGAAAATCGTGCCCTGGGTCGATCTTTTTCTCTCGGGGGTCTGCCTGACGGCCATGGGAGTCTTCATTGTCTTTATTCTGAATCACTGGCCGGAGGTCATTGGCGCATCCCGAATCCGGGTCGCCATCTGGCTCTGGGCCATTGTGGGGATTATCACGGCGGTTTTTCTGGTCCAGGCCTCGCTTGTTCTTTATGCGATCATCAAGCGGGGTGAGGGATTCCGGATCGATCCGCTCAAGATCCCTTATTTCGACATTGTCCTGGCCACGATGGCCTTCGGCATCTCCTCTTACATCTTCCTCGATTTCGATCAGTTTATCCTCCGGGCCGGTCACATCAACCTCCGGGATCTGATGATCGGTCTCATAGCCATTCCTCTGATTCTCGAGGGAACCCGCCGGAGCATCGGCGTTCCGCTGATGGTGATCGCCCTCTTTGCCCTGGCCTACTGCTATCTGGGACCTTACCTGGTCGGCGTGCCATTGATATCCGATTTTGCCCACAGGGGTTATTCGGTCAAGCGGATCATCGATCACATGTACTCGGGAACGGAGGGCATCTATGGCATCCCCGTCGGGGTTGTGGCCACCTATGTCTTCCATTTCGTTCTCTTCGGACTGTTCATCGCCAAGACCGGGCTGGGACAGCTCTTCATCGACATCTCCATGGCCCTGGCCGGGGGTTCTCCCGGCGGTCCGGCCAAGGTGGCCATTGTGGCCAGCTGCTTTTGCGGCACCGTCAGTGGAAGCTCCATCGCCAACACCGTCGGGACCGGCAGTTTCACCATTCCCATGATGAAAAGGATCGGTTTAAGTTCCGAATTTGCCGGGGCGGTCGAGGCGGCAGCCTCGACCGGCGGACAGATCATGCCTCCGATTATGGGTGCCGCGGCCTTCATCATGGCGCAATATCTTGGTATTCCTTACGTCAAGATCTGCCTTGCCGCCATGTTGCCGGCCGTATTGCATTTCTATGGCATCGGCGTCATGATCCACTTCCAGGCCCTGAAGAAAGGACTGCTGGGGCTGCCGAAGGACCAACTTCCCAAGATGCGCGTGATCATGAAGGAGCGGGGAATCATGCTCATCCCGATGATCCTTATTCTGTGGCTGCTGATCGATGGGCGCAGCCCGTTTCTGGCGGCCTTCTGGGCGATGATCACCGCCATGTCTTTTGGTCAGATGAGTTCGATGAACTCCAGAACCATAACCTTCATCGTTCCCATCATCCTCTCCCTCCCCGGGATCGTTTTTGATTTCAACATTTTCCATGCGAATCCGATCTTTGTCGCCGTCTTCTGCGTCCTGATGCTCTGTCTGATGGTCTGGACATTCCGCGAAGCGAAACTGCGAGACTGGCTGGTCGGTCTTGTACCCACAGCGGTTATGTTCGTCCTTTCGGCACTTCGGTTCGACCATTTTACGGTTTCCTTTTGGACGAACATAGCGGTCATCGCCCTCGGCGTCTTCTACCGGGAGAGCAACATGAGGGTTCGGCAGATCGTTGAATGTCTGGAAGGGGGAACGAAGAATGCGCTTGCCATCGGCGCCGCCTGCGCCGCGGTGGGTTTGATCGTCGGCACATCGATGCTGACGGGTCTGGGCCTTAAATTCGGGCAACTGACGATCAGCCTGGCCAGACAGATTGCGGAATTCTTGGGGACGGCGGGGTTCCATTATTTATTCGCTGCCGATGCCATGACGCTATTTTTCCTCCTGATTCTGACGGCGATCGCCTGCTTCATCCTGGGCATGGGGCTGCCGACGACGGCCCAGTACATTGTGGCCGTCATCATCGCGGCCCCGGCGCTGCTCGAGTTCGGCATCCATCCGTTCCTGTCGCATATGTTCGTCTTCTTCTATGCAATTCTGGCAGATATTACACCCCCCGTGGCTCTGGCGGCTTATGCGGCGTCGGGTATCTCCGGCGGCGATCCCTTCCGGACGGGATTGATCGCTTTCAGTAATTCGGCATCCACCTGGATCTTACCCATGGTCTGGATGTATGCGCCGATTGTCGTCATGATGCCCTGGCTTCTTGATCCGAAGATAGCCTTTGACTGGATGCAATTCGGCTATCTCTACGCCTGTATCGTCATCGGCCTCACGATCCTGGGCGCCAGCTTCCGGGGCTACTTTGCCGCAGTCTCAACGATTCCGGAACGGATACTCGGTTTTATTGCGGCGCTGATGCTCTTTTCCCAACATAGCGTCCCTGTGTCCGTTTCGGCGGCTGCCATTGTTGTGGCGATTTTCCTGATTCAGAAGCTCAGAACGAAAAAAGCCCTCCTGGCGGTGCAGTCCTGATTCCGGCAGAGGGTTTCATCAAGGAAAAACGTGGGATTGACTCATCGGTCTGGAAAGACAATAATTACTATGGTGCGGCGATCCGGAAAAGAGAAGGTCAATAGTGATGAAGGCCTTTGCGTTTGACAAGTTGAAAAGGCGTCTTGAATATCGTCTTCAAACGGGAGGAGCCCGGAAATGAAAGGTGTTTCCCAATGGCGCGGCTGGCCGGTTCTGAAGACCGCCGGCTGGAACCTGTTCCTGTTGTGTGCGGGAAGCGCAGTGACCGCCGTGGGGATCAACGGGCTCCTGATCCCCCACCGCTTCGTCAGCGGCGGGGTGACGGGGCTGGCGCTCGTCCTCCATTATCTTGCACCGGTCCTCCCCGTCGCCCTGATCTACGCTGTCGCGAATGTGCCGCTTTTTCTGGCCGGCTGGTTTTTCATCAGCCGCCGGTTCTTTATCTACAGCATCGCCGGAACGATCATCTATTCCGGCGCCATCGCCTGGGTGGACGTCGGCGCCATTCCGGTTCAGGACCCGCTTCTGGCAGCCATACTGGCCGGCCTCATCCTGGGAACGGGATCGGGGATCATCCTGAAATCCATGGGATCGGCGGGGGGAACGGACATCCTGTCGGTGATCCTGCTCCATCGCTTCTCCATCCGTCTGGGGACGACCCGGCTCGCCTTCAACATCCTGGTCCTGGCGGCTGCGGCGGTGCTCTTCTCCGTCGAGGACGCCCTCTATACGCTCATCTACCTCTACGTCTCCGCGCAAATTATGGATCTCGTGGTCACGGGTCTGAGCCAGCGGAAGGCGATCTTCATCATTTCGCCCCGGTGGCAGGAGATCTCCGGGGGGATTCTCGAGGAGATCCATCGGGGCGTGACCATCCTCCGCGGCCAGGGCGGATATTCGCAGCGGGAACAGCAGATACTTTACACGGTCGTGAACTTCCGGGAGCTGGCCACCCTGAAGCAAATCGTCCGGCGAAACGATCCCGATGCCTTCGTCGTCGTCACCGACACCACGGAGGTGATGGGGCACCGCATCGGCAATCAGCCCCACTGGTGACCCTTCATCATGAAAAGACCATCTCAACATGCCGTTGCAACCGGAATCCTTGGGGCGTTCCTGATGGCGGCGCTGTTCGGCCTGATGCCGGGCCTGGTCCGGGCGGAGGCCGGGCCGCCGTCCGCGAGCAGGAAACCGGTTGCAATCCCCGTCTATGGTTACCGGGTGGTCAATGTCTATCCCCACGACCGGCAGGCATTCACGCAGGGGCTCATCTGGTGCGGCGGATTCCTTTACGAAGGTACCGGGCTCAACGGCGCCTCCAGCCTGCGGAAGGTCCGCCTGGAGACCGGCAGGGTGGTCCAACAGCATTTACTGGACCGGCAATATTTCGGCGAAGGGATCACGGAATGGGGCGGCAGACTGCTGCAATTGACGTGGAAATCAAACCTGGGGTTCATCTACGACCGTTCAAATCTGAAGGTGCGGACAACCTTCCGTTATCCGGGCGAGGGCTGGGGGTTGACCCATGATCGGGACCGTTTGATCATGAGCGACGGTACCGCGAGCCTGCGGTTCCTCGACCCCCGGACCCTCCGGGAAACGGGGCGTCTGAACGTGCAAAGCGGCGGCGCGCCGCTGGCGGATCTCAATGAGTTGGAGTTCGTTCAGGGGGAGATATACGCCAATGTGTTCCCGACGGATTGGATTGCGAGGATTTCCCCCCAAACCGGCGCCGTGACCGGCTGGATCGATCTGCGCGGGCTGCTCCCGGCGGTGGATGGACGGATTCCCGTGGATGTGGTGAACGGAATCGCTTATGATGCCGGCAGGAAGCGGCTCTTCGTGACGGGGAAGCTGTGGCCGAAGCTCTTCGAAATCGAGCTTTTCCGCCGCGACCAGTAGGCGAGACCCGGTTTGCGTAGCCTGGGAATCGGATCCCGGAAGCGCGCATTGGAGATTTTCCGGGGCACCCTGCCCCCGCAGCGAAGCTATGAGGTGCGGGGCCGAAAAATGTCCAGCGCGCGGAGGGATCACGATTCCCAAAGGTCTTCACGCAGAGGGCCCGACAAACCGTGAATCCGGATGGCGGTTTTCCGCCGGGCGGATTCCCCCTCCTTCGGCAGTGGCGGCTATGGTTTGAGCGCCTCCCGGATCTGGCGGCCCGTCTCGGACCCTTCGATGGCCTTTTCCATGGCCTCGGAAAGGGCGCTGTTAATCTGGCTCTCCAACTTCTCCTCGGAGAAGATCACGTGGTCCAGGGTGGAGCTGCTCTCCGAGGTGACCCGGTAGAAGATCCTCTTCTTCTGAACATCCGCGAAAACCAGCGTCACCCGCGTTTTGGCGGTGTAACGCTTCCTCGGGATCGTATCGAGACAGGTTACGTCGAGCTCCTCAATGGCGCCGCCGACGAGGATTGTTCCCCACTCCGGCCGAATCGTGTTTTCCTGAAGATCCCAGAGGGCTTTCTCCGGGGAAACGCCGTATCCCGACTGAATCAGAAGCTCGCGCAGGGCCGCCGCCACCGCGTCGACGGCCTTGACGTATTTCGGCAGGATCGGGATGAAGGAGCCGTCCGATTTGACGACCCGGCCGATCAGAAGCGTGTCCTCCATTTTCCGGTTGTCAAGGAAGGAGGCCACGGTCAGGCTGTATTTCCGGCCGTCGGTCACGGCCGGCGATATTGCTTTTGTCGGTTGATACCGCATGTCCACGTTGTAGAGCTTCGGTGCGCAACCCATCGCTGAAACCAGCAGCAAAAGGCAAAAAAACATCCCGGCATGTCGCATCGCGGCCTTTTTGCCGTTCTTTCCGGATGCGGCCGCTGTGGCCGCGACGCTGTCGACAATCATGACAACCACCTCCTCAAACCATCGAAAATTCAATATCAGCAATCTTTTGCACCCCGCAATGCTCTATCCCGCTTCAAGAAGGTCTATTTCGCCTTTCCCCCCTTCTTTTCAAGGGTCTGCAGGATTTCTCCCGTCTTCTTGAGTTCCTCGCCGAAGGCCCCCCAGTTCCCCTGCCGGAGGAATTCCTGCGCCCTGCGGAAATGGCCGAGCGCCTCGATGGCCGTCTGACGGTCGCTCCGTTCCGCACCCGTCGCGAAACTCTTTACCCCTGCCTGCGGCTCCCGGTCCTTCATCGGTCCCCCGCCGAAGATCTTCCGTAGGGCAAGGTCGAGCGTTTCCTCCATGGCGATCATGTTCCCGTAGGCCACGATCACCCTTTTCAGCTCGGGAAGCTGGCCGTTGGCGGCGGCCAGATACAGGGATTCGACGTAGAGGATCGACTGCTCGATCGGGATCGCCAGAAGGCTTCCCCGGATCACGTTCGATCCATGTTGTTGCCAGAGCGTCAATTGCTGGGAAATCATCGTGTCCTGGTCGATCCGCGCCTCGATCTGCCGCGGTCCGTAAACCAGTTTTTGCTTGGGGAACTTGTAGACGATCACCTTTCCGTAATGGGGGGCGTCGCAGCGGGCGGCCATCCACGCCGACATGTTGTCTTTCAAACTGGGCGTGAAGGGGGAAAGGAGAATAAACTCCTCCTTCTGGGCCCCGGGAAGCTTCATGATCGTGTAGTAGGGTTCCATCGCCTGCTGGCCGCCGGCGACCTGCTTTCCCGGGATGGACCAGAGGTCTTCCTTGTTGTAGAAGACCTGCGGATCCTGCATGTGGTACGCCCGGTACATCCGCGCCTGGATCGCCAGCAGTCCCGGCGGATAGCGGATATGGCTCCGGAGCGCCTCCGGCATCTCGCCCACCGGTTTGAAGACGCCCGGAAAAATCCGGCTGTAGGTCTGCAGGATGGGATCGGTCGGATCGCTGACGTAGAGCTGAACCGTTCCGTCATAGGCGTCCACGACGGCCTTCAACGTGTTGCGGATATAGTTGCCCATCTGCGGGGTCGGTTCCGAATAGGGGAAACGGTCCGTGACCGTGTAGCCGTCGATGAACCACAGAAGGCGTCCCTCCGGAGAGATGACGAGATAGGGGTCCGCATCCAGGTGTGCAAAGGGGGCGATCATGGAGACGCGCTCGCGAACGTTCCGGTGGTAGACGATGCGGCTTTCGGAGGTGATGTCGTCGGACAGCAGCATCGTGATGGAACCGAAACGGACCGCAAAGATCAGTTTCTTCAGAAGGGAGAGGGGAACCCCGCCCTTTCCTTCGTAGCGGGAGTAGACGTTCTTGTCGCCTACCGGGTAGTCGAACTCCGGCATTTTGGTCCGGACGAAGACATATTCGTTGGAGTTTTCCCCGAAGTAGATCTCCGGGCGGTTGACCTTGATCGGCGTCGTCGAGACGGGGGGGATGTCCTTGATGAAGAATTCCGGTAGCCCCTCGGGGGAGATGCGGTTCACGGGGCCTAGGACGACGCCGTAGCCGTGGGTGTAGGCGAGATGTTCGTTGACCCAGGTGCGGGACGGCAGCGCCGGATACGAGATCTCCCGCGGGGAGAGCATCACCTGCCGGTATTCGCCGTTGATCGTGTAGCGGTCGTTGTCGACGCCGGTGAACTTGTAGTAGGTGCGCATCTCCTGGAGCTGGCTGTAGGTCTGCAACAGCGGCGCATGGTTCCACAGCCGGATGTTCTTTACGGTGAGGTTGTTCTTCTCCAGGTCCTTCGCCGTCAGATTATCCTCCGTCGGGAACTCCTGCTCCTCGATCTGGGTCAGCCCGTAGGCGAGGCGCGTGTATTTGATGTTCTTCTCGATGTAGGGGGTTTCGGCGACGATCTCGTTGGGAATGACCTGGAACTTCTGGATGAGGGAAGGGTAAATCCCCCGGCCCAGGACCGACGCGGCGACGAGGAGCAGAACGGCGACCGCAGGGATTCGCCAGTCCGGGCGGACGGCGAAAAAGATCGCGGACAGCCCGGCAAGGGCGTAGAGCCCCATCATGAGTTTCAGGACCCAGAGCTGCGTGGTCACGTCGGTGTAACCCGGGCCGAAGACCACACCCCGTTTCGTGAAAAGCAGTTCATTGAGGTCAAGCCAGGTTCCGAAGACCCCCCAGAAAAAGAAGAGGGCGGCGAGGAGTGCGAGATGAATCCGTGCCGCCGGGGCAATCTTCCAGATCCGGGGCGGGATAAACAGAAATGATCTCCGGATCAGATAGAGGAACCCGGTCGCCGCGGCCGTCGCCAGCAGAACGAACTTCAGCCAGCCGTAAATGTGGAGGAGGAAGGGGAGCTGGAAGACATAGAAGCCGATGTCCTTCTGGAAGAGCGGGTCGGGGACACCGAAGGGTGTGGGATTCAGGAAGAGGAGAAAGTTTTCCCACTGGGCGGATCCGTTTGTCGCGGCGAAAAGGGAGAACAGGATGGCGGCGACGGGGATCAGGACCTTGAGGAGGCCCGGTCCCATTTCCTGCAGGGGAATGTGGAACCCTGCCGCATTTCCCAAATCGCCGAAAAGGGGCGCCCGCGACAGTCGGAGCGCGATCAACAGATTGCCGCAGAAAATGATGAAGAAGCCCGCCCCGAAGAGGGCGCCGGTCTTGATCTTTGCCAGCAGGGTTACGGTAAAGATCGTCTGGTAACCCACCTCCTGGAACCAGAACCACTCGGTGATCAGGGCGATGATTCGAAGAAAAATCATCAACAGGACCATTACGGCGATGAAGAGGATCACGCCTTTCATTTGTCTGATCTGGGACTGGGGTACAGGAACGGTGGTCATGGTTTTATCTCCTTATTTATGGGGGCGGAATCTGTCTCCGGCGGCCCGGACAGCGCCTTCCGGTATTCGCTGACGAGAAGCGTCTTTTCGGTGCCGTGTTCGATGAAATCCCACGGCAGGATCTCCTCGGTTTCCTTCCGGCGGTAGACGTAGAAGTCGGGATTCACGTTTACCTCCCGGAAGGCGTTCGCCCAGTTGCCTCCGCGCCGATGGACCGCCAACAGGAGCCTGCCCACCGTACGGTCTCCCAGCGAGAGAAGGGCCTGGATGTAATTCCACTTCGGGATGTCGTGGATGACCCGAACCGCCTTCTCGCCGCGCAGCGCGCCCGTGATCCGCCGGATTCTCCGGCGGACGGCCGCCGTATCCGCAAGCGGCTGCCATTGGAACGGTGTGCCGGGTTTGGGGATGAACTGGTTGATGCTGAGCGTCAGACGCCGGAACCCTTTCCTGCCTTTCGAATACCGGCGTGCATGGTGCTCCATCCCCTTGACCAGCCGGACGATGGCATCGATATCCTCGTCCGTTTCCGTCGGCAGACCCACCATGAAGTAAAGTCTCACCTGAACCATATCACATTCCATGAGTTTTTCCACTGCGGAAAAGATCTCCCCTTCGGTGAGCCCCTTGCGGATCACGTCCCGGAGGCGCTGGGAGCCGGCCTCGGGTGCGAGGGAGACGGTCTCCGTGCCGGTTTCCTTCAGCAGCGCCGCCATTTCGGCGCTGAACCGGTCCAGGCGAAGGGAGCCGACCGCCAACGATCCGCCCGCGTCCAGAATGGAGCGGCACAGCGGGATGAGGGCGGGGTGGTCGGAGACGGCCGTGCCCAGAAGGCCGATCGTTTTTTTCTTTTCGACTCCCCGCCGGAAGGAGGGCGCCAGCGCCGCGGCGCTCCGGAAACGGGCCGGCCGGCAGACGAAGCCGGCCGCGCAGAAACGGCAGCCCCGTTGGCAGCCCCGGCTGACCTCGGTCAGATACATGCCGCCGAACTCGGTGTCCGCGGTGGTGATGACCTGTTCTGTGGCAAAGGTGTCGAGGTCGGCGGCCCACGGCCGGACAATCCGCCGGGGAAAAGCGGTATCGACCGGTTCCCGGGCGGTGATGCGCCCGTCCTCACCCGTGGTCACCCTGTAAAACCGGGGGACGTAGGCCCCGGCGATCTCCTTCTGAATCCGGGCGAGGAGAGCCTCTCGGGGGAGATCCCGCGGGAGGGAGGCCGCCAGATCGAGAAATCCGGGCAGTACCGCCTCGCCTTCGCCGAGGAGGAAGAGATCGAAGAAGTCGGCGAGGGGCTCGGGGTTCAGCGTGGCGGCGATACCGCCCGCGACGACGAGAGGATCTTTTTCCCCCCGTGCCGCGGCCTCGATGGGGATTCCCGCCATTTCCAGCATCCGGAGAATCTGCGGATAATCGTTCTCGAAGGAGAGCGAGAAGGCGACCATATCAAAGTCGGCCGGAGGCCGCTGCGACTCGATGCTGATCAGAAGGGGGCCGTCGGCAGGGAGCGCCTCGTCGCCGGGTTCCGGGAAGAACACCCGTTCGCAAAGGCAGGAAGGATGGCGGTTGATCAGGGCGTAGACGGCCTGAAAACCGAGATTGGACATTCCCGTTCGGTAGAGGTTCGGATAGGCGAGGCAGATTGTCAGGCATTCTCCCCAGACCTTCCGGGACCAGCCCTCTTCGCCGGCGAGAAGATCCAGGCATCTCTTTTTTTGCTTCCAGGTCATGGTTCTCAACTAACACCACAACGTTATCACGTCAAGGTTTTCGGCTTTTGTTCCAACGGTAAGTCGCGGCGGCGCAGGGTGCTGGACGGTTTCGCCGCCGCGATTCAACGATGCAGTCGCGCGGAACGGACTGCGCATCACCCGCTGCCGGATACATACAAGTCGTTATTGCAACGGCGAGTAGGCAGTCGGGCGCATGATCGTATTTGTGACGTGTGCGACCAAGGGTCCGTCCTTTTCGCTCTCCGCAAACGCCTTTGCGCGCTCCGGGTCGGCCCTGAAACCGTCCCACGCCTTATCGCGCTGAGCCATGTCGTCAAAGGCGAGAATGTAGGTGAGGCAGTTGGTGGTGCCGATCTCGTCCGTCCAGAAGCCGACCATCTTCATTCCGTATTTCTTGAAATAGCCCATCGTAATCTTGGCAAAGCGTTCGTTTAGGGCCGGGAGCTTGCCGGGAATGGCGGCATAGATGCGTAGCTCATAGATCATATCTTCCTCCTTTTTTCCTCGCAAATATTAAAAACGCGTCAACCGGATAAACAATTTTTGAACAAGACTGCAAAAGAGACTGCTCCAACCGCCTCAGGGGTTGTTGAAAAAACCCATCCGAAAAAATTCTAATCGGCCTGTCGCCGGAGGAACGTGGGAATCTCCAGATCCGGGTTCTCTTCTTCCTCCAGCGTGTGGATCTTGACCGCACCGGTGTCGGCGGTTTTTTCATTCCGGATGAAGGTCGGAACGGCTATGTTGCCGCCCCGCCGGAAGTCTCCGAACGATGCGACATTTGACTTGGCGGCCGATTCGGCGCTTTCAAATCCGGTGGCGATGACGGTGATCCGGATATCGTCTCCCATCGACTCGTCGACGACCGTGCCGAAGATAATGTTCGCGTCTTCGTGGGCCTCCGCCTGGATCATCGACGACGCCTCGTTGATTTCGTGGAGGGTCATGCTCGGACCGCCGGTGATGTTCAACAGAACGCCTCGGGCTCCCTGGATGGCATTGTCTTCGAGGAGCGGCGAGGAGATCGCCTTCTGTGCCGCCTCCACCGCCCGGTTTTCGCCGCCGGCCGTTCCGGTTCCCATGAGGGCCATACCCATCTGCGACATGATTTTCTTCACGTCGGCGAAGTCGAGATTGATCAGTCCCGGAACCATGATCAGGTCGGAGATCCCCTTGACGGCGTGGTAGAGGATGTCGTCGGCCTTTCGGAAGGCATCGATAAAGGAGATATTCCGTCCCCCGAGGCTCAGAAGCCGCTGATTGGGAACGATGATCAGGGTGTCCACCATCTTTCGCAGTTCGGCGATTCCCGCCTCCGCCTGAGCGTTCCGTTTTTTCCCTTCAAACTGGAAGGGTTTCGTCACGACTGCAACGGCCAGGGCGCCGATTTCCCTGGCGATTTCCGCCACGATTGGCGCGCCCCCGGTTCCCGTACCTCCGCCGAGGCCCGCAGTGATGAAGATCATATCGGATCCCTCGAGGTGTTCGCGCAGCGTCTCCCGGGTTTCGAGGGCCGCCTGCCGGCCGATGTCGGGGTCGGAACCGGCGCCCAGCCCCTTGGTGGCTTCGGCGCCCAACTGGATCTTGGCCGGCGAGGCGGACGCCCCCAGCGCCTGTGCATCGGTGTTGGCCGCGATGAAGCCGACCCCCCGCAGGTTATAGGCAATCATCGTGTTGATCGCATTTCCTCCCGCACCGCCGATGCCGATCACCGTAATCGTTGCCGTGCTCACCGGACCTTTATCCGACAGTTCAAACATAATGCCTCCCCTCCCTAAAAGAAATCAAGAACCCAATGTTTGAGCCTCTTGAACGGTCGACTGATGAAATTTCCTTCCACCCGGCCCAATTTCTCCCGGGCGATGTTCCCGCTTCCGAAGAGCGCCAGTCCCACGCCGGTCGCATACAGGGGGCTGTTGATCACGTCGGTGAGCCCCCCGATGCCCGTCGGACAGCCCCGCCGAACCGGCATGTTGAAGATCTGTTCCGCCAGTTCGGGAATCCCCTCGAGGATTGCCGTTCCGCCCGTCAGGACCACACCCGCGGCGAGGATGTCTT
>JAFGRP010000153.1 GCA_016935075.1 Deltaproteobacteria bacterium
ATCGGCTCCTCGACATACTATTGATGTATGCCTGCGTCGCCTCTTCCTCGCCGCCTCGATTTCATCTTTGATTTGGAACCGGAATAAAAGGTTGGAAGACGATGTGGACTTTCCCCCGTCCATGCGATAAAAGGTCATCTCATGAAACCCGTTATCGCGATCATCGGCCGGCCGAACGTCGGCAAATCGACCCTCTTCAACCGCCTGGCCGGCCGGAGCAAGGCCATCGTCATCGATGAACCGGGCGCAACGCGGGACCGCAACTACGCGGACAGTGACTGGAACGACCGCCCGTTCACACTGATCGATACCGGCGGATTCGAACCGGCTTCTGCGGTGGAGATCCTCGTCCAGATGCGGGAACAGACGAAGCTCGCCATCGAGGAAGCGGATATTATCCTTTTTTTGATGGACGGCCGGGATGGGCTTACCCCCTCGGACCAGGAGATCGCCCGGCTGCTCCGGATGACGAAAAAGAAGGCCTTTTATGTGGTAAACAAGATCGACGGTCCCCGCCACGAAGCGCTGCTCTCCGAATTCTACCGACTCGGGATCGAGGGCTTCTTTGCCATCTCCGCGCAGCACGGGCAAGGTCTCGATGAGCTGATGAACGCCGTGTCCGAGAACCTCCCGGCCGGCGGATCGATGCGGGACGTGGATGAAAACTGCATCCGGATCGCCGTCATCGGGAGACCCAATGTCGGCAAGTCCTCCCTCGTCAACCGGATCCTCGGTTACGAGCGGACGATCGCTAACCCTGTACCGGGTACGACACGGGACGCCATCGACACCCCCTTCACCCGCAACGGGAAGAGATTTCTTCTGATCGACACCGCTGGCATCCGCCGGAAGAGCCGCATCAGCCTTACTCTGGAAAAATACACCATCGTCCAGGCCATCAGGGCGATCGACCGGGCCGACATCGCGCTGATCCTCCTCGACGCCCGGGAGGGGATCAGCGAACAGGACGTCAAGATTGCCGGCCTCGCCATGGAACGGGGGACCGCCTGCATCCTCGTCGTCAACAAATGGGACCTCGTCGAAAAGGACAACAGCACCATCGGAACTTACGTCGAGAATATCCGCTACAACTCAAAGTTTCTCGAGTTTGCGCCTATCCTTTTCGTCTCCGCCCTTTCCGGCCAACGGGTCACAAAGATCTTTGATCTGGTCGAACGGGTTTACGCCCAGTATACGAGGCGCGTCGAAACGGGCGAGCTGAACCGGAAGATCCGTGAAATCATCGAAAGGAATCCGCCGCCCGGCCGCCGGAGCCGGCCGCACCTCTTCAACTACATCACGCAGGTCGCGGTCAAGCCCCCCACCTTCGTCCTGTTCGTCCGCAATCCTGACGGCATCCACTTTTCCTATGAGCGCTATCTGATCAACCGGATACGCGAGACCTTCGGATTCGAAGAGGTCCCGATCCGCCTCTTTTTCCGGAACAAAGGGGATTAAAGCGACTCCGCTTGAAACCGCGGCGTATCCGCATGGGATCAATTGTCCATCATGACACAACACTGAGGCATTTATGACCGTAGAGAAGACGAGAACAACGAGTATAATCCTTTTTTGTTTCCGGTGTGTACCGCTCCCTATCCGTAAACTCCTCTTCAAGTCCCTGCTGATGCTTTTCTACCACGCCGTCGCGAAACATCGATTGATTGCACTGCATAACCTGCGTTGCAGCTTTCCGGAAAAAGAGATGGAGGAACTGATCACCATTGCCAAGGGGGTTTACCGGAATGTGGCCATCACCGCAGCGGAATTCTTCAGCATGCCGTCCATCACCCGGGAAAACCTCCATGAATGGGTCGAAATGGAAGGTCTGGAGCATTTTGAAGCGGGGATTGCCCAGGGCAAGGGACTTCTGACTATCATTGCCCATTTCGGCAACTGGGAGTTGATGCCTGTAACCGTCCCCATGTTCCTTAAGTTCCTCAAGCCCCCGTATATTGTCTATCGTCCACTCGACAGCCCCGTCCTCGACAACATGGTCGAACATGTGCGGACAATGAACGGTAATGAAATGATCCCGAAGGGGGGCTCCGGCAAACGAATCATGGAACTGCTCAAGGAGAACCACGCCATTGCGATTCTGAGCGATCAGAACGTGGCCGCCCGGGAAGGGGTCTTTGTCGATTTCTTTGGCCGCCCTGCATGCACAGGTGCGGGACTTGCCGTCCTGGCTCTGCGGTCCGGGGCGCCGGTCCTCCCAATGTTCATGGCGCGGCAGAAATCGGGAAAATACAAATTGATCCTGAAACCCCTCGTCGAGGTTTCCAGAACCGGGGACTATGAGCGGGATCTCCTGGAAAATACGCAGCGTTTCACCAAGATTGTGGAAGATGTCGTCCGGGAGTATCCGGACCAGTGGTTCTGGATCCACCAGCGATGGAAGACGAAGAAGTGTCAGATCGAAAAGAGGTAGGATTGTGCGACCATCCGGCCGATATTCAGGGAAATCCGGAACTGCTCTGTGGCGATACTGTTTTCTGTTCCTTTTGGCGCAATCTGATTATGATTTCGCGAATGATGATATCTGAGGGTGATTCGTTGGCTCTCCTTAATATGTATGGTAAATTTTTCGCAATACTATCGGCATAGGAGAACTCGACCTGATTGATATCCAGCTTTCTCCTATAAAGCTCAAACTCCTTTTCCTCTTTCAGGACTTCCCAAAACGTTCTCCCCCCGGTTTTCAAGGCAGAAATCGTCAGACCTGTCAAAAAAGAGAGGTTCGGCAGGGCAGAAAGCATGAAACTGCCGCCGAATTCTGCGGCATCTTTCATGTTATTGTCAGATTGCTTCGCCAACGCCCTTCTGCGGGATTCTTCCAGGGTCAGCTCAATTTCAATTTCCTGGTCGTTGTTTTTAATGTATTTACGGTAGTCCGTCGCAATTTCCTGCAGAATCGGCAGGGCTTTCTGGATTGCCTCCACCAGAGAGCCGACATAATAATGGCGCGGCAGGGCAAATTCACCCCGGTCACGTTGCGCCTTGGCAGTCCTGAAAAAGTTAGGCTGGTCTCCCTCCAGACGGAGATTGATATGATAAAACACCCGGCTGTACAAGACGACCGTGTCGTCCCCGTATGTCTCAAAATCGGCCAACAGCTCAATGCCTTTGCAGTACTTGAAGTTTGTTTCCAGGTTGCAGAGAGGCACTCCGGGCTGAACCGGAAGGTAAAGCTGTGGATAGGCGTTGCGAAAAAGCCTCATCAGCCCCGAAATGTCGAAGTCCTGCAGCGCCGGATTCCGCTCTTTCTCATGCAACAGATATTCCGGTAGGGTATCCCGGCCGTTGAGAAGAAATTTGAAATGGTATCTTCCCGGTTTCACGAAGTCGTTTTCTTTATATATTTTGGCGATCTGGGTTGTAGCCTTTGCCGAACAACCCATGATTGAGCATAGCAGCCAGATCAAAATCAAGAATCGGCCTGTTTTTCTCACCCTGAAGCTCCTCTGAAAACCGGCGGCTTTTTTGAAAAACTTGACCTGCCGATCATGTTTTTACCACATTTTAATCCAGCGTTCTGATTTTTTAAACCAGATTTGCTTCACTTGATCGCAAAGTCCTGATATAAGCGGCGCCGGAGAAAGGAACTGCGGGGAAACGCGGCGGTTGTCTTCCCGGGTTGCGGTCGACGTCAGGAAAGACTTTTTACATGAGGATCTGCGGAATTTGATCTATCTCAGAGACATCAGCCTCTCATTCGCCGACCGGAATATCTTCGATCGGATGACCTGGACGATCACCGACCGGAGCCGTGTCGGCCTCGTGGGCGACAACGGCACGGGAAAGACGACCCTTCTCAGAATGATCATGGGCCTCGTCGATCCGGATGAAGGCCGGATCGAGATTCCCGACCGGAAACGGATCCGGATCGGTTACCTTCCGCAGGATCTGGTCGAACTCGAACCCGTTCCCCTGCTGGACTATCTCCGGGAAAAGAGCGGCCTTGCCGAGATGGAGGCGGCTGTCAGGCTGGGTGAGGAAGCGATCTCCCGCTGCGATCGCCATGATCCGGCCTACGGAAAGCGCCTCCGGGAATATGAAGACGCCGTCGCCCGGTTCAACGCGAAAGACGGCTACGCCTTTGCGGCGCAGGCAAAGCAGATCCTTGCCGGATTCGGTTTCCGGAACAGTGATTTTACAAAGAATTGCGGGGAGTTTTCCGGCGGCTGGAAGATGCGGATCATGCTCGCCGTCATCCTCCTCTCC
>JAFGRP010000154.1 GCA_016935075.1 Deltaproteobacteria bacterium
CCTGGGCGGACGCCGGCAAGAATACCTTCGGCTGGCTGGGAAACCCCACGCAGTACGAGCTATTCTCCGATATCGAACGGATGGAAACGGCGGCCAGGCGCGCGGGGGGGGAATACCTGACCCAGTGGCGCCATTTGACGACCTCCGATCATGTTTATTTTCTCCACGAGCGGATCGGCGAGGATCATGCGGTTCACGCCTACTTCAACCCCTACGACAACTCCATCGCCCGCCCGACGCACGTTCTCACCCGCAAGATCGACGACCTAGAAGCGGTCATCCGGCGTTTCGAGGTCCTCAAAAAAAAGGAGACGACGGCCATCCTGATCATCTCCCCGGAGACGGGACGGCTGCCCGAGGATATGGGTGCGCTTGCCCGGTTCATCTCCGGCAAAAGCGGAGGGCAGGGGGAGGTTGTCTCCGCCCTCTGCGAGGGGCTCTCCGAGCGGGGCTTGGATGTCCATCTGGTGCTCCTGAATCTCAAGAAGCGGTTCCAGCGCGAAGCGCAGATGAGCGAACTCCAGTGGCGGGAGGTGCGCTACAAGATCGACTCGGACAAGATCCACCTGATCAGTTCCGCTGTTTTCGCAGACAATCTCAGCGCTTACGCAGGAGACCCCATCCTGACGGCCGTGGAATTTCAGCGGGAGATCGTCAACAACGTCATCAAGACGGTGAGGGCGAGGAGCGGGGGGAGATTGATCCTCCACAGCCACGACTGGATGGCCGGTGGGGCGATTACCGCCTATGCGAGCTCCACCGGCCTGCCCGTCCTCCATACGGTCCACAACGTCTTCACGGCCTGCCTTCCACTGGATCTCCTCGGGGGGATCAGCCTCCGCAGCATCTCCGACCGGCTCTATTTTGCCGAAATGAACGGACAGGTGTGCATCGATTGTCAGGCCACGGCGATCAAGAATGCCACCCTGATCAATTTCGTCGGCAAGGAATTCCTCCGGGAGGTTGTGGAGGACTACTTTCTGGATCGGGATCTGGTGCCGCCCAGCGTTCGCCAGGAGGTCAAGGAAAAGTACGCCCATGACGCCGCCCGGGCGATCATCAACGCCCCTTCATCGCAGATGTACCCGGAGCGGTGCGAGGCGCTGGTCCGAAAGTACGGGCCGGACGACCCCGTCATGGAGGCGAAGCGGGAGAATCTCGTCGCGTTCCAGCAGCGCACCGGGCTGACCGTCAATCCCGACGCGCTCCTCTATTACTGGCCCTCGCGTCTCGACCCCTTTCAGAAGGGGGTCGAACTCCTTGAACAGATCTGCGTTCCATTCACGAAGCGGCATCCCGAGGTGCAGATCGCCATCGTGGCGGACGGGATCGGCAATGACCGGACTCATGTTGACATCCTGGGCGGGATCGCCTGGAATTCCGGCGGCCGGATCACCTGCCACCCCTTCAACGAGGAGCTGTCCCTCCTGGGATATGCGGCCGCCTGCGACGTCTTCGGGGCTTCGCTCTACGAACCTTGCGGCCAGATCGACCAGGTTGGAAACCTCTTTGGGGCGACGGCCACCAACAGGGACACGGGGGGTTACCACGACAAGATCCGCGAATTGAGCATCAAGGCGTACGGGGCTCCCCGGGACGTCGGCAACGGGTTTCTCTTCCGGGATTACGACACCGGAGGACTCTGGTACGCCCTGGAAAAGAGCGCGGCCTTCCACCGGATGCCGCCTGAGGTCCGCGAGACGCAGCTCCGTCGGATCATGCGCGAGGCCCGCGAGCATTACAGCCTTGACCACATGGTGGCCCAGTACATCCGGATCTACGAAAAACTCAACGACAGCCGACCGCTCGTATAGCCTCTCGCGGGCAACCATACGGCGGGCACTTCGACAGGCGCATTTCCGACAATATGACAGGGGTTGGGTATGCCGGAAACAGGCGGCACGACTTTTCCCTCGCGAATCGCAGGGGTCAGGACGACAGGCTTCGCAGGACGCGGAGCGCAATCTCCCGAACCCGCTCCATCGCCTCATCCTCGTCGATCGTCAGAAGTTTCCGATCCCGCATGACGACTTTTCCGTTGATGAGAACCGTATCCACGTCCGCGCCGTTCACCGCATAGACCAGGTGGGAGTATTCGTTGTAAAGCGGTGTCAAGTGGGGCCGGTTCATACCGATGATGCACAAATCCGCTTTTTTTCCCACCTCCAGAGTGCCGACCAGAGAATCCAGTCCCAACGTTTTGGCGCCGTTGCAGGTCGCCATCCGGATAACGGTTCGGGCGGACATCACCGTGGGATCGAGGCGGGCGGATTTCTCCAGTTTGGCCGCCGTGTCCATCTCCTCGAACATGTCGAGATTGTTGTTGCTCGCGCATCCGTCCGTCCCCAAACCGACGACGATCCCATGCTCCAGCATCGTGGAGACGGGAGCGACCCCGGATGCCAGTTTCATATTGCTTTCGGGGTTGTGGATGACCTTGCAGCCGTGATCGGCAAACAGACGAATATCCTCTTCGTCCATCAAGACGCCGTGAAACGCGATGAATCGATCATCCAGAAGACCGATATCCCGCAGGAACGTCGTCGCTCTTTGGCCCAATTTTTCCTTCAACTGTTTCGCCTCGGCTTTGTTTTCCAGAAAATGCGTCGCCAATGGAACATGATAACGATCGGCCAGGGCCTTGGACGCCTTCAGGAGTTCCGGCGAACAGGTGTAGAGGGAGTGGGGTTCGACCATAATGTTGATGAGGGAATCGTCGGCCCATTTCCGAATGAGTTTTTCCGTACAGGCCAACCCTTCTGCGGGCGTTTTGAAACTGGGGGAGGGAAAATCGAAAAGAACCTCCCCCAAAAGACAGCGCATTCCGGCCTTTTGGGCCGCTTTGGCCGTCTCTTCTTCAAAAATATACATATCGGAGAAGGTTGTCGTCCCCGATTTGATCATCTCCGCACAGGCCAGCATACTTCCCCAATAGGCCAATTCGGGATCGACATTTCGTGCCTCGGCGGGAAAGATGTAGTCGTTGAGCCAGTCCATCAGTTCCATGTCGTCGGCGATCCCCCGGAAACAGGTCATGGCCGCGTGGGTGTGGGCGTTTACGAGACCGGGCATGACGATGGAATCCGGGACATCAATGGTTAACCGTCCCCGATATTCCGGCAGGATATCTTCTTTTCTGCCCAGCGCGACAATCGTATCCCGATCGACGGCAATTGCGCCATTTTCAAGTTTCAAGTCATGGTGATTTACAGTCAGAATCGTTCCGCCGGCAATCAGGATGTCCACTGTCTTGGCCATTTTCGTTCCCAGTTCATATTCGATGGGCACAACAAACCTCCATGGACCTCAGTCACGGGCACGACATATCATAAAGGACCTTTCATCTCCAATGCAATTTCAGGCCGAACGATTTTTACTTGCTTTCTTCATTTCAATTCCTATAAACATGTGCAAATACGATTTCCAACGGATCATCTTCTCACAAGTTTGCGAGGATTCAAGACAAGAGGCTGGCGTTTATGGCCAAAATTATTGCCATCCATTCATTCCGGGGAGGAACGGGCAAATCGAACACGACGGCCAATTTGGCATGCCTGCTGACCGGGATGGGGCGTCGCGTCGGCGTTGTCGATACGGACCTGCAGTCGCCGGGCATCCATGTACTCTTCGGCCTTGACGCCAAAGGTTCTCAATATGCCCTGAACGATTTCCTGTGGGGCAAGTGTGAAGTGACCAGCGCAGCCTGCGATGTGACCGAAGCGGCCGGTCCGTCTTCCAACGGTCGCCTTTTTCTGATTCCTGCGAGCATCCGCGCAGGGGATATCGCCCGCGTGCTTCACTACGGTTATGACGTCAATCTTCTGAAGGAGGGATACCAGCGCCTCATCCGGGATCTCTCCCTAGACTTCCTGTTTGTGGATACACACCCCGGTCTCAATGAAGAAACCCTTCTATCCATTGCGATTTCCGACATCCTGCTGATCCTCCTGCGTCCGGATCACCAGGACTACCAGGGAACATCGGTGACGGTCGAAATCTCCCGGCAATTGGAAGTCCCGAGAACCTATCTTGTCCTCAACAAGGTACCGGCAAATCTCGATCGGGAGACACTCGCAGCAAAGGTATCCGCAACGTACGACTGCAAAGTCGCCGGCGTACTGAACCATGAGGAGCAGATGATGACATTGGCGAGTTCCGGCATTTTTGTGATGCGGTATCCCGATCATCCGCTGAGCAGCGAACTCAGGGCAATCGTCCGGGAAATGGTGATGCAGCGATGAGTGCCGGAAAATTTATTCTCGCCGGATGCGCCTGGGGTGTGGTCTTTGGGGTCATGAACGGCATCTCCAACGCCGTCCTCCTGCCGTCGGCTCCCTTCATCTCCATCCGTCCCCAGATCGCGCTTCCCATGGCGATGGGAATCATTTCTCATCCCATCGCAGGATTTCTCGTCGGCTTTTCCGGCAATGTGATCGGAGACGGCCTTTCGGGTTTCGGTCTCTGGAAATTCTGGAACTGGCACATTGCAAACGGGCTCATCGGATTTCTCCCGGGAATGATAATCCGCTGCTTTGGAATCGGCAGGATTACAACGGTGCGGGATTTCGGAATTCTCGAAATGGGCGTCATTCTGGGAAGCGGCGTTTCCGTGGGTGTTGCCGTCCTGCTTGATTATTTCTTCCTTCATTTCATGAAATTTCCCGAATCTTTTACTTCCTGGATTCTGCCGGCTTTTCTGACCGATGTGGTCAATGGATTTATCCTCGTCCCGGTTCTGCTGATCATGACCCGCAGACTGATTCTGACCCTTGAGACCCGAACGATCCTTCTGATCACCACGCTGCTCGTTCTGGCCGTGATCAGCACGGCCGGCTCCATTACATGGTCGGTATGGTACGATCTCGTCTCGACGGATGCCATGATCGAAAGCTTCTACATTGCCGGGATCGTTTCGGTCTTGTTTATCGTATTCGGATTTGTTGCCTCCATCGCTTTCGTGCGGCGGATTACGGATCCGGTGAGTCGTCTGACCCGGGCGGCCGAAGACGTTGAAAAAGGCATTTACGACCTTGGCGCCCTGAACCCCGTTTCGCTGCGCAACGATGAACTGGGTCAACTTTCCCGCGGTCTTCAGATGATGGCGAATCAGATCCGAAAAAGGGAAAATCATCTGCTGCTCCAGGTCAAGGAACTGCAGATCAAAATCGATCTGGACCGCAAGGAGAGAGATGTGGCGGAGATCGTCGAAACCGAGTATTTTCAGGCACTGAAGAAGAAAGCCAAAGAATTCAGGAAATCGTAGGAATCGTGAATGGGTGGGAGGAAAAGATGATGATGGCCGCCGTCTTCGATGACGGACTCAAGCTCGTCCAGGATCATCCCATAGCGGAGCCCGGACCGGGTTGGGCAAGAATAAAAGTGACGGTTGCGGGAATCTGCAAAACCGACATGGAGATCATGAAAGGTTACCTGGGGTTCAGGGGCGTTTTGGGTCATGAATTCGTCGGAGTCGTTGATCGTTGCGACGATCCGGTTTGGATCGGTCAAAGGGTGGTCGGCGAGATCAACGCCGCGTGCGGTCATTGCCACTGGTGCGCACAGGGATTGGGGCACCATTGTCCGAATCGGACAACCCTGGGTATCCTGAATCACGATGGCTGCATGGCGGAGTTCTGCACCCTGCCGATGGAAAATCTTTTCATCGTCCCGGCGGATATATCCAATGATCAGGCGGTCCTGACTGAGCCTCTTTCGGCGGCCTGCGAAATCCTGGAACAGCTTCCGGTTCACGGAGACGAACGGGTCGTTGTCCTCGGAGACGGGCGGCTTGGCATACTCTGCGCATGGGCCCTTTCGACGGTGGTATCCGATGTGACGCTTGTCGGCCGGCATCCCGAAAAGCTGCGTCTTGCCCAATGGCGCGGAATCCGGACTTGCATAGGGACTGACCGGATCAAGAACGGGGCCGATATCGTCGTGGAGGCAACCGGTTCCGGACAGGGCATCGGCGCGGCGATATCCCTCTGCCGCCCCCGGGGAACGATCGTTCTCAAATCGACGGTGGCTATCCAAGGGGATGTAAACCTCGCTGCCTTGGTCATCAATGAACTGACCCTATTGGGATCACGTTGCGGACGATTTGTCGATGGTCTGGCCATGATGAATCAATTTCCGGACATGCCCCTGACAAGAATGATCAGCGCACGCTACCCGCTGTCGGAGGTTCATGAAGCGTTTGTCCGTTCCCAGCGAAGGGATGTCATGAAGGTCCTTCTGGACATCGCAAAATAATTCGGCGCCGTTGCTCATTCCACTTACAAAAAGGTTGCAGACATGAAACATGATTATCGAAGCGTCATCCGGACACTCATCCGGGAGCAGGAGTCATCGGAAACGGGTTCAGCCGAGGATATCGGATTACGAGGCGAACTGACCAGCCTCGGCGTACCCCTTGTCCGGAGGGGTGAGCATCATTTTTCGATCGATTTGAGCAATGTCCATGTATTCAGAAATCTTCACACATTCGTCCAGCTCCTCACCAACGAGGTGCTTGAACAATGCGGTTTCGGCACCGCCGATATCATGGTCCGCCGGAAGGTCGATCCAAACCTGACCCCGGAACTCGTTTCCCTCGGTCTGGATTGGGTCATGATCTATGCCAGGATCGATGCTGCGGAAAGCCTTCCCTTCTATAACCGCTATTTTACGAACTGCATGCAGGTGATTTTCCGGACCCTTCAGACGGAGAGATGGGGAGGCTTGTTCTTCCCCGATTTCTTCAACCTCACCCCCGGCGATAAGGTTCAAACCCCGCTTGCGCTCCTGTTCCCTTTCCATCTGCAGGAAGCGGAACAGAAAGAGGGGCAATATTTTCTCGTCGAATACAACCCTTCCGGCCGATTTCTCCGCATCACGATCGAGGATGCCATATCGTCACGACTGCAGCTCAAGCATATCTCCCACCGTGTCGTCGATCAGCTCACGCGTCCGTCCTATCTGCCCAATGTTTACCTGATCGCTGAACAGATCCACCAGGGCATTCTCCGTGAATGCATGAATTACCGGACACAGTACGATGTCATGTCCGCATATCATCGCGATCTTTTCGACCACCTGAACCGCTGCGGCCTGACCCATCTTCAGAAACTGCAGTTCACCTGGCCGACGGATGATATCCAGACGCTTCTGATCGAAAAACAGGGCGACCCCGAAACCATTGCGGAGTCTTTCGTGATGCTCGTCAAAGTGATTCAAATGCTCGAAGATCCGCTGGTGATCTCTCGGCTCGTCCGGGGGGATACCGTTGAAATGGTTGCGGGGCGATTCAACGTCTTTATCGATCTATCGCGCTACGGCGCCTGTTTGAATTTCAGCTTCGATGAGCGTCGCTCCGTTTTCCTGCTGGAAGACTATCTTGAAAGGATGCCCGTACTTTCGCGTTCTTCCCAACTCAAGGGTGAATCGCTCGACGGTGTCCATCTTTTTCTGATTCATCACATCACGGCAGAGGTCATCGGTCTGCTCAAGGCTTTCCATGTTGCGGGATGCCCGTCGATCACAACCTTTTTCGTAAAATACGCAGGAATCGTTCCGGATTCTTATCTGGAGACCCTCATGTCTCTCCCGCAGGAGAGCTTCCGCTTCTACAGCCTGCAAAAGCTCGAATCGCGGCAACAACTTTCCGGCCGATATATCTTATCACGACTCTTTACGCCCGTGGCCGAACTCTCGGAGATGGAAAAGGAAATCTACAACTCCGAATCGGATTTCTTCAGATCGATGCGTTTGGCCGCAGGTCACCTCTTTATGAACGGGTTGCGGGTTGCACGACAAAAGGGTGAACAGATGCTCCTCGTGGAAGACGGGGGCTACCTTGCACCACTTCTGAACCGCTTCTGCCTGGAAGGTGCATCAGTCTCCGATGTCTTCGCCTACTTTCGGGCAGCCGTCCCGGAAGGCCAGGAGAAGGTTCCCCTTGCGGAATGGATGAAAGGTATTTTTCTGGGCAGCGTTGAACATACCAGGAACGGATATGATTACAATGCAGAGGTCGCAAATGAATTCGGAAGGCTTGAATTTCCGGTGGCCAGTATTGCCGTTTCAAATCTGAAGAGAGGTCCGGAGGCCAAGGAATGCGCCATATCCATACTCAATGCCGCGGAAAACATTCTCCATCGCCTGGGGATGCTTTTTTCCCGGCGCAAGATTCTGATCCTGGGTTCATCGGGCGCCATCGGAAGCTTCCTGAAAATGGAGCTCCGGCACCGCATCGACCCCGCCCATCTCTGCGGTGTGGATATTGCCGTTCGGAAAGGAGAAGGAACCGATATTATGGAGGTCTCCACATTGGATGAGCTGGGACACGAAAGGCTCGCCCAGATCGATATGGTGATCGGGGTCATCGGCGCATCGATCTTCCGGAAAAAACAGTTTGAGGAGATGGTTCTACGGGGACATCAGAAGGAGATATTCTTTATCAGCGGTTCAACGAAGACGGTTGAATTTTCCGATCTGGAAGCGTGTTTGCAATCCCTTCGCAATGAGGGCCGTTGCCCGGATGGAATGCCTGTAACGGTGGAATATAAGGCCCTCCGGGATCTGCAAACGGGGATACTGCAAGGATACCGGTTGGTGCTCTCTTTTCACGATGATCCGTCAAGAGATAAAAATCTGTATCTGTTGGGCGAATTGATGCCGATCAATTTTCTCTACTATGGGATCCCCCGGGAGATTGTGGATGAAGTTATGGCACAGTTGTTTACACTTTCCTGCGGGGTTGCCCGCAGACAGCGATCGGCGGATAAACTTCCTCCAAAACTATTGGCTGTCGATCGGCAAATCGACGCCGACGCCAACGACATTATCATTCGGGAATGATATCCGGTCAGAACCACCCGAGGGAAAGACCGGGGGTGGATGGGCTTTCTATTCGAGCATTTCGTCGAATGCCGCATCAACATTCCGTAAGTGATGATCCCCTGGATCTCTCCATTGGCTTGCGATTCAGCGACGCCAGCCGAGATCCAGATCCATCTCTTTGGGCGCGTCCAGGCGGATCGTGGTGAATAGCGACCGTTTCTGTCCCCCCGGGATTTCCATCCGCCAGATCATTCCGGAAGGACTCTTCTCGTTCGCTTCCGGCTCCGACTGAAGCGTGATTTTGATCCGCTCGTCGCGCGGCTGGGGCAGGGGCTCCTCCAGACGCACCCGGATCGCGGATGTCCCGGCATTGCGGATGTCAAGGCGCCAGGACCACTCCTGCGTCTGCCGGTCGACGATCAGCCCCTTCTCCCCCGATTTACGTGACAGGAGGACCGACTGGGCGGTGACCAGAGGATCGATCCCGAAGGAGAAGGTTCCCTCCTGACCCGCAAAAGCAAAGGGACGTTTCCCGAGTACGCCGCCGTCGATCAGGAAGGTGGCCGTACCGGAGGGCGTCTCCTTTCCCTCCGGAAGTTTTACGGTCGCCTGGACAAAGGCCTGGGATGTCAGGCTGGGGCGGAGGAGATGCACAAAGTCAGACTTCCAGGCATCCTCCCGGATCATCAGTCGCCGGCGCGACCCCGCCGGTATCGTTTTCTTCCCGAGGGCCCAGACCGCATAGGTCGTCTGACGCGTCTCCCGGGGCTCCGCATCCTGCGCCTCGGAGGAAAGGGCCGCCCCGGCCATCGGGGCTGCCGCGGCGTCCGCCTTCTGGCGGCTTTTGTGCAGACGGAATTCGGGACGGGGACGGATGATCCAGGGGGGCAGATCCGGGGGTCCTAGCGCGGAATGGGGTTGAAGGGTTGCGAGCTCCGTGTCGATCTGATTCCAGTCGCCGCCGGAACTCTGCCAGATCTCCGCCTCCCAGGTGAAAAGGATCCGGCCTTCGCGGGGCCGGGCGTCCAAACGGTACTGGGGAAGCCATCCGCATCCGTTGAGCGTATAGGTCAGGGTCAGATCTTCCGCGCGCACGGGGGGACCGCTCAGGATCAGCGTCACCTCCCAAAGCGTCTCCTTCTGGCCCGCGATCCGGGCGATCTCCTCCTGCAGCTCGCGGATCTTTTTATCCAGCCTTTCCAGCTCCGGTTCAAGGGTCAGCTTCTCCTGCATGTCTTTTTGAACACCCTTTCCGATCTGCTCCGCGAGGATGGCCGTCTCCCCGGCTGTCCTCGATTTTCCCTTGTCCTGCGCCTGCCAGAACCGCAGTTGCGCCTCCAGGGACTGGATTACGGAAACGACACCGATCCTTTCCGTCTTTGCCTGCTGAAGATTTTTTTGCAGATCGGCGATTCGTCCCTCATCCTGACGATTGATCCGCCGCCAGGATTGATCCTCGATCTTCAGCGGGGAGTTTGAATCCAGACGCGCCGTCAGCGAATCGGGAAGCGCCTGAGCGGGCAGGTTGACCACGGTCTTGAAACTCCCCTGGCCCGCCTTCTGCGGGGAAATCCGGGTCACGTCCGTCACCCGTGCCGAATTGGGGAAGAGGATCACCGCCCGCGGAACCGCGTAAGCGACAGACGGGGAAATGAATGGAAACAGGATCATCAATATCAGCATTTTCGTGATTGATAACATTGTTTGCATATGACCTCCTTATTCCTCAACCGCTCTTGACCCGGGTTGCAATCCGCCGGACCGCTTCCATGACCGCCGCAAGGTCCATCTGAAGCAGGCGGCGATCCTTCATGACGATCCTCCCGCCGATGATGCTCATCACCACGTCGGCCCCGCCGGCCGCGTAGACAAGGTGCGAAAAGGGGTGATAAAGGGGTGTCAGGTGCGGTTTTCTCATGTCTACCAGGATGATATCCGCCTCCTTGCCCGGAACGATGGAACCGATCCGGTCCGCCATCCCGAGGACGCGCGCCCCGCCGATGGTCGCCATTTCGACGACCCTCTCCGCTGTCAGAACGGTCGGGTTCCCTGAAAAAACCTTGTGAAGTTTCGCGGCCATCCCCATCTCCCCGAAGAGATCGAGGTTGTTGTTGCTCGCGCAGCCGTCCGTTCCCAGCCCCACATCGATCCCGCGGCGCAGCATCCCCGGCACCGGTGCAACGCCCGCACCGAGCTTCATGTTGCTTTCCGGGTCATGCGCCACCTTGACCCGTCCTGCCGCGAGGAGATCGAGTTCCTCATCGTCCAGCCAGATACAGTGCGCAGCGATGGTGTTTTGATCCAGCAGATCCAGATCGTGGAGATGTTGAACCGGCTTCTTGCCGTGCCGCTCCCGGATCATGCGGATCTCCTCCCGGGTCTCCGACAGATGGATCTGAAAGGTGACCCCGTAGCGGCGCGCCACGTCCTTGACGATGCGCAGGGTCTCCGGCGAGCAGGTGTAGGGGGAATGACAGAATAGGGCCGGCGTAATGAGGGGCGAGCGATCGCGCCATCGCTTCACAAATCGTTTGGCAATAGCGGTTTTTTCTGAATGTCCGGACTGGTCCAGCACCGGTAAATCGATGAACCCCTGGGCGATAACACCGCGCATCCCCGCCGCAATCGCCGCACGGCCGACCTCACCCTCAAAAAAATATCCGTCGCAGAAGGTGGTGGTTCCGGAAAGGATCATTTCGGCAATGGCCAGCATCGCGCCGGCATACACGGACCTGCGGTTGATGAACCTTGCCTCGGCGGGAAAGATGTGGTCGTTGAGCCATGTCATCAGAGGAAGGTCGTCGGCCAGACCCCTGAAGCAGGTCATCGCAAGGTGGGCGTGGACGTTCACCAGACCCGGCATCACGATGCAGCCCGAGGCGTCGACGATCTCGCGGACCGCTCCGTAATGACCTGCAGGAATTTTCCCCTTTTCGATGAAATCGATCTTGCCGTTACGAATTCCGATGACCGGGTCCTCGACGATCTCCCCGGGCGGCGCCATCGTCAGAAGCGTTCCGCCGGTGATCAGGATGTCGGGTGTTTCGTGCTGGGTATTCATATAAGATCACCACTGGAAATGGATGGAAGACTCGCACAAAACACGTAAAAATTCCATCAAAATATCGCGGAGGAAACGGTGTGCAAAAGAGACTCAAGACTGGTCATTCCACCGTAACGCGGCGGGGAATGAATTTCTTGACACCGTTTTCGGGAAAGCATATAGATTTCCCGCATCATGATCCAGGCCTGGGTGGCGGAATTGGTAGACGCAAGGGACTTAAAATCCCTCGGTCCTTGAGGCTGTGCGGGTTCGATTCCCGCCCCAGGCACC
>JAFGRP010000155.1 GCA_016935075.1 Deltaproteobacteria bacterium
CGGGCGGCTTCATAGAGAAGCGCGTTGAACGTGACGGCCGGAAGGCCCTCTTTCAGGACCGTTTCCAGTTCAGGGAGATCTTTCAGGATTTTCTCGGGATCCATCCCCATGGAGGCGGCGACGGCCAGCGGATTCTGGCGCGCCTCATTGATCAGCGAAAGCAGGGCCTCGTCGTGCGCCGAAGGCAGCGCCTCGGCCGCAGAGGCCATCCCGCACGCGCCTCCGAAAAGGGAGACGGAGAACAATAACAATAGGGACAAGGTTCGCGTCATCATGGTCATAGTGCCCCAATTTCAAGCAAGATCCATGCACAAGAAAGATATTTGGCCATTTTTTCTGTCAACCCGTGATGAAATGGCAAGGAATTAAGGAATTCCGATATGTTACATCGTTTGCGGCAAAGGATTGATTCCGGTGACGATGGCCGGGCGGAGGCTGTGCCTCATGTGGTTGGTCATATTTGACCAGCATTGGTCGATTTTGTTCACCATCGCTTGCGCAGTCCCACCCACACCGTCGCCGGATCGCCCTGGATGAGGCCGTACGTCCCGGGCGTTTCGTAGTCCCTGTCCAGCAGGTTTCGGACGGAGAGTTCCAGATCCAGGCCGGGGATGCCGATATCGCGGACGGTGGCACTCATATCGACGAGCCAGACGCCGGGGACCGAGCAGATCTCCGCGCTTCGGGGGAATATCAGATTTCTCGAGGAAAAATAACCGAGCCGTAAAAAGGCGGTCACCCTCTCAACCGGCCGCCATGTCCCGGTCAGGTTGAACAGCGTGTCCGCCCCGCTGTCGTAGGGATAGGTCAGATCGGTATAATGTTTGACCACCGTCCCGTCGGGCCGCACAAAGGAATAATCGTTCCAATGGTATGTCTCGCTCGGGCCGTCATTGTCCAGCAGGGTCAGGTTGGCGGAAAGATCGAGATTCCGGACGGGCGAAAAACGGCCCTCTATCTCCACCCCCTCGATGTTCTGCCGGTTGGGCAGTGAAAGTCCCGCATAGGGATCCTCCATGATGTGCCTCTCGATGCGGCTGACGAAACCGCAGACACTCAGCGACGCCTGCTGTGAGGGTTTCCATCCGACCTGGAGGTTCAACGTCTTGATCTCTTCCGTTTCCGGTTCTCCCTCTTCCAGAAGCTGCCTGGCAAAGGGCGTTCGGTAGGCAACCCCATACAGCAGCTTCATCATCCACCGGGATTCGGGAGACCAGACGGCCCCGAGATTGTAACTCAGATGATCGCCGTACTCGTCATGGGCGTCGTTTCTCAGGCCCAGCCAGAGGTCGACATTGCCGATCTTCTGGTTGTACTGGCCGAAAACGGACCAGAGTCCGGCGTTGTAATCCTTCTCGGTAAGTCCCGGAACCAGATTCCGGTTTTCCGGTCCCAGGTAATCGGGGAGGTAGCCGTTCCAGATCGGGGCGTCATCGATCTCCTTATTTCGATACGAAAGTCCGCCCGTAAAAAGGCCCCTGCCCGACAGAAACGAGCGGTCATAGATGAGCTCGCCGTACGCGGTGCGTTCCTGCTGCTTCAGGGTTTTGTCGATGATCTCATATTCGGGATTCAACGAGGTATAGGAGCCGGTAAACCGGAGAGCCGACGATCGATCCAGATTCTTTTTGGCCTCTAACTTGATCAGGCCGAACGGGGCGCTGCGGCCCTCCCGCCAGGAGAAATCCCCTTCCGACCGGGTCATCACGTAGTTCTTTCTGTAGTCGGAAAACAGGCCGGAGAGGGTAAGCCAGTCTCCGTATGAAAAGCGGCCGGAAACATTGAAGTAACGGGAATCCTCGGGGGTTTGCCTGCCGTACCGTTCTTCCGGAACGACCGCCGTCTTTTCATCCTTCCAGAAGCGGACGACATTGTAGAAGGTGTCATCCTCCTCGCCCCTGCGACCGCTCACCGACAGAAACGCGTCCCATAATCCCGCGTCGTGTCCCACATTCGCATAGAAGTCTTGCCGATTTCCCGGGCTGCCGTACAGGATGCCTGTTTCCGCTCCATCGAGGTCCTTGCCGGTCATGGGCACAAGATTGACGATGCCGGCAAAGGCGTCAGGTCCCCAGAGCACCGAACCCGGGCCGCGGAGGATCTCGATGCGCTTGATCGCATTGAGGGATAGTTCATGGTCGAGCGGATGCAGGGACTTGCTGGTATCGGAGCCTGTGGGAACCGTATCATAGAGGAACAGAACCGAATTGGGGATTCCCCTCAGATAGGGCTGCGTGCCCAATTCCTTCTTGGCCATGTAAAATCCCGGCTCCATCTCGAGGGCATGGCTCACCGTGCGTATTCCCTTTTCCTTCATCTCCTCCCTGGTAATGACATGGGCCACGGCCGGCGCCTGCCATGCGCTTTCCTGGCGTCTCGAGGCGATGGAAAGGACATCCAGATCCTCGCCCAAAAACATCAGCAGGGTGTCGTTCCGTCCGGCGGGCTCCCTGGTTTCCGCCCGAAGCTCTCCGGAGGTGCAAAAAAGGAGCAGGATGACAAGGGTCATTAAAGCTATCTTAAAAGATTTATGCATCACAACCTGTCCCGCATTCCGTTGGGGTAATCTCCCCCCACCCTAACCCTCCCCCGACATGGGGGAGGGGGTATAAGAGGGAGAGCCGCGCTCACGTATTGCAGCCTAACCCTCCCCCGCCAGGGGGGAGGGGACTTAATTGCAAAACTCTTCCAAATATGTTCCCCTCCCTCGACGGGAGGGGGTTAGGGAGAGGGTGAACCCCGAGGCTACTTCTCCGTCTTCTTTGTCTGATTCAACAGAACCCTGAATTTGGCCCTGGTCAATCCCAGGAACCTGGCCGCTGCCGTCTGGTTGTCTTTGCAGGTTTCAAGCGCCTGTCTGACCATATCCTTTTCGATCTCCTCCAGCGATATGCCGCCGGGGGGAAGTCGGAAACCGGCATGATCGGTGTTGAGCGGATGGCTGGTCTCGAGAAAAGAGAGGGTCTCGGATGTGATCGTTCCCGTCCCCCGCGCCAGGATCATGGCCCTCTCCACGGCGTTGGCCAGCTCTCTGACATTCCCGGGCCAGGCATACTCTTTGAGCACCCGCAGCGCCCCGCTGGAGAACTGTGTCCGGTCGAGACCGCCCTCCAGCCGGCGCAGGAAATGCCGGGCCAGCAGGATCGCGTCATCGGTGCGTTCCCTGAGGGGCGGAAGCTCGATCGGAAACACGTTGATGCGGAAGAACAGATCCTCGCGAAACCTCCCCTTTTTCACATTTTCACTGAGATTCTGATTGGTGGCGCAGATAAACCGTATATCGACGGGGATCTCCTCGTTTCCCCCCACCCGCTGGATCTTTTTTTCCTGGAGGGCCCGCAGCAGCCTGGCCTGGGCCTCGAGGGAAAGGTCGCCGATTTCGTCCAGAAAGAGGGTCCCCTTGTTGGAATATTCGAACTTTCCCAGACTCTTCTGGATGGCTCCGGTAAAAGAACCTTTTTCATGGCCGAACAGTTCGGATTCGATCAGATTGGGGGATATCGCAGCGCAGTTCAGGGGAACAAACCGCTCTTTGCTGCGCGGGCTCGCATTGTGGATATATCTGGCCAGAAGCTCTTTTCCCGTCCCGGATTCACCGCTTAATCGAACGGCGGCATCGGTTCCCGCTACCGTGGAGGCAAGATCCATGGCTGCGGACATCTTTTTGGAGGCATAAACGATTTCCTCGCTCCCTGCCGCCTTGCGGATTTCCCTCTTGAGATTCCTGTTCTCGGCCATGATCCGTGACAGGCCGAGCGTCCGTTCAACGGTCAGCAGGATGCGGGCCTCTTCGAACGGTTTGATAATGTAGTCGACCGCCCCCTGTCGCATGGCTTCCACCGCCGACTCCACCGTGGCATACGCGGTGATAAATACAACCGGGGAGGGAATTTCCATCTCCATGATCTTTTTCAGAAGATCCATTCCGCCCATCCGGGGCATCTTGATATCCGTGATGATCATGTCGAAAGGTTTGGCGCCGATCATCTCCAGGGCCTCCAGGCCGTCTCCCGCCTGTTCAACATGATACCCCTTTCTGCTCAGCATGATGGAAAGCAGGTGCCGCATTCTCTCTTCATCGTCAACGATCAGAATATGCGCCATGGCATCCCTCTGTGTCCTGACCCGTCATCCCGGTGGAAACCGGGGTCCGGGACGTTTTGAAATCACCGGATACCGGCGTTAGCCGGTAAGACGACCTTTGTTGCCTCTCTGCGACAACGGTATTTCAATTTTGAACAGGGCACCCCCTTCTATTCGGTTCTCCGCACTGATGGCGCCGCCATGCGCCTTGATTGCCTGGCAGGCGTATGCGAGCCCCAGGCCGGCGCCCTTTGCGCGCGTGGTGAAAAACGGATTGAAGATCTTGTCGATATTTTCAGGGGCGATTCCTTCTCCATCGTCTGCTATCTCTGTGGTCCAGGCATCCGCCAGGCCGGCCGCCGTCACCTGCACCACACATTTACCCCCATTGGCATCAAAGGCGTTTTTGATGACATTGCCGATGGCACGAATCAGCAGATCGGGATCCACATCGGCATAACAGGGGATGGATGGAATATCAGACCGTATTTCACACGGCATCCCGGTTTTTTGGAGTTCAAACCGCATTACAATCTCATTGAGCAGGGCGTTCAGATCCGTTTGGCGAAAAGAGGGTGCAACCGGACGGGCAAATGTCAGGAAATCCCCGATCAAGCGGTTCAGACGCAGGATCTCATCCTCGATATAAAAGACCATGGTGTTGTCTGAGGAGAGTGCAAAATCTTTTTTCAGGACATCCAGTGAGCTCTTGATAATGCTGAGGGGATTTTTAAACTCGTGCGCGATCAGCAGGGAGAACTTTCCCATCTCTGCCAGCGTCTTCTGCCGCCTCATCTGTTCCTTGGCTTCCTCAAGGGATCTCCTGTTCCTCTCCAGGGAATCCAGCATGACATTGAATGCCACTGCAAGCTCTCTGGTTTCGGGAAGCGTTCCCGGCTGCGCCCGTAAATTGCGATCTCCCTGAGCCACCCTCCTGGCCGCCCGGGCCAATCCCTTGACCGGGGCCACCAGGGAACGGGAGATGAAATAGAAGATCAGACCTGCCAGGCAGGTCAGACCGCCGGCGAGCCAGATAAAGTAGGTGATCATCGTCGCCCAGAGCTGGTCTATGCCCTTCGTGCTGTAGATGATTCGCACCTTTCCGATCAAGCTCTCTTCCGATCCCTTATGATATTCGAAGGCCTTGCTCTCTTCCCGTGATTCCGTCAGAAAAACAGGCGTTTCCATGACGGGAAACGAGCTGGAAATCGCTTCGGGTATCCGGATGAGTTCCTGATTATGGCTGTCCAGTATGGCAACCCCTACCACGTCCTTTTCAGACATCAGATTAACGGCCAGTCTCCGCAACATGGGCCGGTCATCGATCAGTATACCCAATTCTGCGGTGAGTGCAAGATACTTTGCCAGAAATGAGATGTGCTCCTCAAACCGCCTCTGCGTGAACTCGTGCGCAATATTCGCCCCCATATAGCCCAGGGTGAACGTCGTTGCACTGATGAGCATAAAGGCCGCAAGCAGGATCCTGACGTGGATGCCCGGATTTTTCATGGCCCCGCCTCTATCAGTGGGAATTTCTTTTCAGGAACGCTGATCCCCAGCTTGTTCATGACCCGAAGGTTCAGCCATGCGTGAAAGACGGGAATCTCTTTTTCACAGCCCTTTCCCCTCAGCGTGTTGGCTGCCAGCCTGCCGGTCTGTCTTCCGAGTTCCTCGTAATCGAATACAAAAGCCATGGCGGCGCCGCTTTCATAAAAAAATCGATTGTAGCCTATAACGGGTATTTTTTTGAATATGGCGTCTTTAATGATGTACTGTACGATGCTTTCCGATATGACCGTTTGATCGGGGATCAGCCACACGGCATCGATATTCTCCCAATTCTGTTTCAGAACAACAGGGATATCTTTTCTGGATGACACCTTGAGCGGGACGATTTTCAAGTCAAGAACAGAAGCCCCCGCAACGGCTTTCATGAAAAACTCGGAATTGTATCGGGGATCGTAGAGGAGGCCGAGCCGTTTGACGGTCCTAAGCCCCTGGTCGATCGTCTCAAGCTGTTTCTTGGCCGGGATATCGAGGGGGATTCCGCATGCGGTTTCGGTCTGGCCGGATAGGGGGGGGGGATTCAAGACCATGGAATAAAGCCAGGCGGTTTTCTCCGGCACAGGCCTTTCGGAGGCCAATCTGACGGCCTCGGGACCAACGGCAACGAAGAGATCAAAATTTTCTCCGGATAGATTCTGTATGAGAACCTCCTGACTTTTGCCCTCGAACTTTTCAAGAGGGAACACCTGGATTTTTGCGCCTGCAGTCTCCGAGAGAACCACACTCATCCCTTCCACAGCCTCAATATAAGGCCTGATATTCCGGGAGACCAAGATCGCCACCTTCGGTGCGGGTATCTCCTCAGCATGCAGGGCAGCGGCCCCCAGAAAAACCGAACAGAGGACCGTTAGAAGCAACCGCTCCCAGAAGGGATATGGCATTCCGGGCGTGCTGAAAATAGCGGATATCCTCATCGCATGCAATCTCAACTTAACTTGCTTAGAGACCTTTGCGTAACTTGGAAATCGGATCCCGGAAGCGCGCATTGGAGATTTTTCGGGTAGAAAAATGTCCAGCGCGCGGAGGGATCACGATTTCCAAAGGTCGCGTTTAGTCTTTTCAGAGTTTTTACCCGGGAGGTTCTGCGTAAAAAGGGAAGGGGCGGGATCTCTATTTTACCTCAATGTCGTTAAAGCATTTCCTATCTTTTTCCTGAACTCTTCGCTGACGGCATCCACATCATCCAGACTGGTAATCACGCGCGGCGTGATCATGATGATGAGTTCCGACTTGGTTGTGCTTTTTGACTCTGTTCCAAACAACCACCGGAGGAATGGAATCTTTACCAGCCAGGGCACACCCGACGCCGCATCACTCTCTTCGTTGCTGATCAGCCCTCCAATGACGATCGACTGATTGTGTTTTACCGTCAATGATGTCGATACCTTTCTCGCGTCGAAGGTATAATAATCTTTACCGGCTACCTTGATCTGGGTACCGACACTGCTGACCTCCTGGCTGATGTCCATCGTGACCAGACCGTATTCATTGATATGCGGCGTGACTTCGAGGATGACACCTGTATTCCGGTATTCGACCTGGGTTTCCAGTACATTCTCTCCACTGGATACGTAATTGTAGCTCGTGCTGGGTATCGGCACCTCTTTCGTTACGTCAATTTTGGCCTGTTTATTATCGGAGGCAAGAACACTGGGGGAGGATATGATATTCAGTTTGCTGTCGTTGGCAAGGGCATGCAGGGCAACCTGCCATTTATGTGACAGACCCAGGGCGTATTGGAGGCCGGAGGCGCCTATGGTGGCGGCCAGAGAACCGGTATCGGTCCAGTCGTCTTTTTTAAAGGTCCATTCAACGCCCAAATCCGTCCCTTTATCCAGGGAGATCTCAGCGATAACCACCTCGATCAGCACCTGGCGCGGGAGGACATCCAGACGCCCAAGAATCTTTTCAACGATCTGATAATCTCCGGGGAGGGCCTCAATAATCAGCGCGTTTCGTATCTCATCTGTCGTAATTTTGATCTCCCCCCGCAAGGTCGTCGAGGGACCTGTTTCCTGTGCCGCTTTTGCAGCCGGTGCGGTCGATGCTGTTGGTGCCGCTGAAACCGACGGCGCCGTCGTTGATGCTGCCGGTGTTGCCGGTGCCCTTGAGGGTGCGGCCGAGGTCTTTTTTTCCGTGAAACCTTTGGCGAACGGATTCGTAGGCACACTTGCCTTCACGGTACCTTTTTTGATTTCTCCTCCTGTGCCAAAAATGGATCTCAAGGTATCGCCCAGTTCCGTGGCCATTCCGTTTTTAACCGAATAAACATGAATTTGCGGCTGGGCACCTTCACTGGGGATGTCCAGTTGGCTGATTAATGCATCCGCCCGGGCAAAGACGTCAGGACTTGAACTGACGAGAAGCAGCGCATTCATCCATTTGATGGGAATAAACTTCACATTGTCTTTACTGCCGCCTGCGGGTAGAGACAATGTCTCGCCGAGTGCTTTAGACACATCCTCGGCATTGGCGTTTTTAAGATTGTAAAACCGATAATTGATCTTCTCGAACACACTGACATCCAACGCCTCCACCAGTTTCAGTGTCTTGAGGATATTGATCCCCTTGTCAACCACCAGCAGCGTATTAGAGCCCCCTTCCGAGATGATCGTTCCATCGGCTGAAATGAAAGGGGTTATCACCTTTGCCGCCTCCTGGGCGGCTATGAATTTAAGGGGGATGATCTGGAGGATGATTCGTTCTTCGGGCGGGACATCTTTCTTCTCTCTGACGAGCCGGGAGGCAATCGGCATTCGCGAAGCATCCTTGATCTTCAATATCCGGTAAACGTTTCCTTCCTTGACGGCCGTCAGGCCGTTCACCTCCAGGGTCTGGTAGAAAATGGGGAAAACGTCTGCTGTCTTCAGAGGACTGGCCGTGTGAATTGTCACCTTCCCAGCGACGCTCGGATCAATAATGTAGTTGATTTTTAAAAAGTCGGCCATGACCCTGATCACGGCATAGAGGTCGGCATCGTCAAAATTGAAGCTGATCTGGCCGGTCTTTTCGGGGAGGTCCTTCTCCGCCAATTTCTCAGACGGTCCGGGAACAGGAGTGGTTGGTTCGGTCTTGAGCGCCGGCGGAGCGGCAGAAACGGTTGCAGTTGCAGTGGGAGGAGGGGGCGGGGCTTTGACGACCGGTGTAAGCGGAATGATGGATTCTTGCTGCCCAGGCAGGGATGTGCTTGACTCCCTTCCCGCCTGTTTCTTCCCCTGCCTCACATAACCCAATGGGGTGGATCTGATTTCAAACTTCCCCTTCTGATCGACATAGGCCTTCTCTGCCGATGTTTCCGCTGTTCCTGCAGCTCGCACGCCGGCCTTGTCATCTCCTCCCTTTTTCCGGGCAGCGGCATCTGCTGCCGCCGGTGTTTTCGCTGTTTCGGCAGATTGTATGCCGGTTCCTGTCTCCATTTTGACGCCGCCATCCTTGACTTGGGTTTTCGGTCCCGCGCAACCCGTAAAGAACGGAACGATAAAAAGCAGCGTGCAAAAAACAATAGCTATACTCTGTTTCATACAGTTCATTGTATCCTTCGTTTAATCTGCCCAAAGGGAGTGTTGACGATTTTGTATTCACCCTCGGGTGCGCTTTTCCCGGCTGCAACAGCGGCTGCAGGCGGCGCCGTACCCGGTTTCTGAGGTGCGGCGGCTGTTACCGGCGCCGCCGCTGCCGGTCCCGCTGCGACCACCGTAGGCGCTGCTGACGGTTGTGCAACGGTTGTTTTTCTTGCCGGTTTTTTCTCGTCGTATAAAAGAATTTCGTGCTGATTGGCGCCATCAGCCAGGATTATCCTGTCTTTTCTGATGTCGGCCACGCTGAAATTACCCACGGCATCGCCGACTTTGACCCATTTATCCTTGGGTTTATACTTTCCGGCCTCCGGTTTTGTTTCGGGATTGCTGATCAGGGCCTGTTTGCGACCCCCTGCTATAACAACCCCGTACAGAAAAACCATCTTCTCTGAAATATTAAGTGGCCCAGTTTTGTCTTTTTCGGGAATAGACTCCGTCCTGTTCGAGGAAAAGAGGTTCTTATCCACCACGATCCCAAAGGTGGATTCGGGAGGCATTGTCCTTTCAATAATCCCTTTCACAGGCAGGGTCTTCTCCGGACTTTTGCCGGTCTGCAGCTCCGGAATCGCTTCGTCCCCGTTCAACCAGACATCAAAACTCATTATTCCAAAGAAGACGATCAAAGCCGCCAATGAAACATTAATCAGCCATATTTTTGAAAGTGTCGGGAACATTCAACATCCTTTACTCTTTGACATTTTTCATGATGCCCGAAACCGTGATATCACAACGGACTTGCCCGGGGCCCGACGCGGCCAAAACGCTAATTCCAATCCTTTCCACTGTCAAGAAGAATTTTGGAGATGCCTCGATCTTGTAAAGGATATCCTTCAATTGCCTGACGGTCGCACTTATGGTGAATTGGACAGGGATGCTGATGTACAGGTCGGAATCCTGTTTCTGAGATTTCAGTATCTGCACACTCTTGATCTCCACACCGCTTTCAAGAGCAATTTCGTTTAAGATGTTCTGGATATCCACTGCCGCAAGGGCTGCGGTCTTCCCGGCAAGAAGCCCTGCTTCCGCCCGTTCGAGGGATTTGTTCAGGGAAGCAAGCATTGTCTCAAGCTCACCCCGTCCCTGAACGGTCTGCCGGTACTTTGCAACCCTCTTCCTTTGGGCGGCAATGTCCGTTTGGTCACCCTGGATCCCTTCAAAAAAAGGGAACAACCAGAAGGCAAAACCAAAGAGAAGCAATACAGCGCCGGCTATCAAGAGATATCTTTTCCTTTTATCAATTGCGAGATTCAGACACTCGCCCTTTAATTCTTCCCAGGAGGGGATTTTCATAATCATCCTTAATTTTTTAAACGACCAGGCTTTTTACCTGACCTTAAATCCTATCCGAAATCTTTCCTTGCCGTCTTTGCCCTTTGTGATCGGAGACAGAAAAGCCACATCCTTTAACAGAGGAGATGCCGCAAGAAGAGGAATCAAGGCCGAGGCGGAAGGTGCGTAACCCTCTATTTCCCCCCCCTTATCGGTAACGGTTAGTCTGTCGAGCCATGCGCCTTCGGGGATTCCTTTGGTCAGATCCAGCATGATACCCAATACCGGAATGTGGCGCCGGCGATGCACATTTATGGCATCGATCATATTCCCTAACGCTGTTGATTGTGCCTGCATCTTGTGAATGCCGGCAACCTCGGTGCTGAGCTGTTTGATTTCTCCGGCAAGCTTGCCGGAAACACGCTTCTGGTGCAGGAGATTGCTCCCTCCCCACACCAGGATCGACAAAATGAAGAGACCGGCCAGAACGGACATCGTATAATAACCGATTTTACTCACTTTTTTACGGAGGCCGACAGGCAAGAGATTGATATCCATCGGCGTCTTTTGGATTCCTTTTAAAGCAAGGCCGTACGCCGGCGCCAGGACATCCGACGGGATTCCCGTTCCGGAAATTTCCACAGGGCGGAGACCGATATCTTCCCTTGCCTTGAGCATTTCAACAACGCTGCCGGAGTCAGGTCCGCACAATGCAACCTCTAATAGGCCTTGTTCCAGTCCGGGTGATTTCCTGAGCAGTCCCAATTCTTCCTGGACAAGGTGCTCCAGGCCGCTTACCCTTTTATCAATTTTTACATGTCTTGAGTAATGCAAAAGCCTTTTTTTGACGAGACTCAGTTCAAGATGTTGATCCCCCAGATACAAAATGGCATAGGCATCCGCATTCTGTGTATTGGGTTTGTAAGCAAAGTAGTTGACCAATGCCGTGGAATTGATTTCTATCCCCGAGATTCCCGCACCTAATTTTTTTTCAGGATCCAGGTACGGATCGATCAATTCCTTCTTGACGGCTATGAGAAGAACCTTTAATTTATTGGTGTCCTTATCTTCCGCAACGATTTGGCAATCAAAGTAGATATCGCCAGCCGGAAGGGGGACATATTTCTCCATCTCATAGGTTAAAGTTCCTTTGAGGTTTTCTTTGACGGCTGCAGGCAGTTCAATATACTTAAGTATCGTCAAATCCCGCTGAATTCCCAGAAAAATGTCGGCCGATGCCATTCGGTGTTCCCTTAAAAATTCATTGACATGTTTCCTGATTTCCTCTGTATTTTCCTCAGGATTCCCCTTTGCAAGGGGATATATGGCGTGGGCTGCCAGGCAAAGCCCTTTGAACGATCTTTTCAGGCACGCCAGTGAAACATGGTCGCTCTCAATGTATATGCCGACACTTGCCTGGATGTACAAAGCCAACCTCCATCAATGAATTTGCCGGGTCAAACGTTGCCGGACATCTCGGTCACGATCGGTACTCCAGACCGTCGATCCACTGAATAATCTCATACCCTTTTGTAAGCGTTTTATCAATTTTAACGACGGCCTGCACGCCCTGCCGGGTCCGGCTGTCCTTGAGCATTCCCACCGATTTGATCGTGTAATAGGGGGATAGGCTGAACGTGATGTATGGCCAGATGGCCGCGTATTTGTCGGATCCGACAATGCGTTGCACATCGGAAAATGACCGGAAATCCTTTTTTTCTCGATATTTCCTAATGTCAAGCACAACATCCTCAGTCATGAGCGGAAAGGCGCGCAGCATTTGCGGCGGTGCGGCATTGATGTTTATCCTGTTAAAATCAAACCCCGCTTTTTGCCGGCTGTCGCGTTCCGGTCTTTGGTAATCGCGTTCCGATCCCGTTTCCTGATCCTGATAAACGGTGACCATGTCCTTAAGCCCGCCATAGAAAATCTCGGAAGTTACACCCCTGACCAGGAGCAGTTCCCCTATCGATGTAAAATCGCCGTTTTTACATGGGTAAGGTTTGGGAAGGGAAAGGTAATACTCATTTTCAGCGCCATTCGCACGGTAAAAGTGGTCTTTGTCGCGCCAATCCATAATGGAATCGACGATGATATTTTTATCGGCATCGGCAATTTCAAAATGGTTCAGCATCATCTTCAGCAGGAATTCTCCGGCCCTGTTGAGGTTAACCTTTCCGCTTTCGTTTTCACTTAACACTTTGAATTGACCATCCCCGTATGGAACTGCGGGAATGTCGGTATTGATTCTCAACCGGATGTCCTCCTGTTCCTCTTCGACATCGGCGGCATTCACCTTCAGGGGGACAAACTCATTGACGACCAATTCCTCGATGGCCCAAAACAGTCCGGACACCGCAATGTAATACGTCTGCGTCTCCTCCTTGAAGTTGCGGGTGATATTTGCCTCTGTTCTTATGGCATAGCAAAACTCGCCTGCGATGACCGTGAGGAGCGCCATGACCCACAGCACAATAAACAGCGCAATACCACGCTCGTTCTTAAGAATGCGTTTCATAAGGGCACTACCCTTTACTCCCCTGCGGCTGCAATCACATATAGGGGGGTCTTTTTGTCATTTTCCTCGAGCGTAATCCGGATCGCCCGAGGGACCCCTTTTTCGACCGCCGGATCCCAGCTTTTCTGCCAGGGGGATGTTTCTTCATCCGGCCGGATTTTCAGGTATTCAAACACGATGCTTTTTATCCCGGAAAGCAATTCAGAAAAATCGTTTTCGTCCGGTTTACCTGCACCGATCTTTTTGTCGAGTAATGCAAGATTTTTCTCGTAAAATACAAGATTCTCCTTGTCGTTGGTCTTGTCCTGCTTTACGGTATATTGAACATAAACCAGGCCGAACCGGTTTCCTGGTGCCATGGGAATATGGGACACGAACGCGATGGATTTGTTGTCGCCCTTTAAGGGGACCAGTTGTTGATCTTTGCCCCACACCTCACTTGTACAGGTTGATGCCAGCTGGCGCTTGATCAGCTCCAGCACAATGCGCTGCTTCTGGCGAATGTCCACATCCTTTTCGCCTTTCTCCCATGCCCGTATGCCGATTCTCAAGGCGCCGAATATGATCACCACGATCACCGCCGTTATCGTGGTCGCAATCATTAATTCAAGCAGGGTAAAACCTTTACCGTGACCGTTCAACATTTACTTTTACTCTGCGGGACTTTCCGGATTTAATGATCGTGACATCTGAAATTTTATCAGATGTTATCCTTTCCCGGCCTGACCAGCTTTATCGCGCTGATCGCAAAATGTTTTTCATGCCCGCCCGCATCCCAGATGACATCCACGTTGATATTGAAAGCGCGGAAGGGTAATTTGACATCGTTTGCTTCCTTGATATCCAGATGCAAGGCTTCCGCCCTCCATCTGAAACCATCGTCAAATTTACCATCAATAACCCCCTCGGTTAGTTCTTTGGCCAGGAGGATCTCATCCATCTTCTCCCTTGCATGAAATATGCCGCGGGTATACTCGTCCGACAATTTACTGGATTTCAGGCCGCCGGAGAAGAGTTGTAATATGATAACCAGAGAGATGGCGAGTATGGATATGGCGACAAGGGTCTCTATGAGTGTGAAGCCTTTTTTCCCCACTAACCCGTTACCTCTAATAGCTGCACAGTGCCGGTGATAAAATCGACATTTATTTTGTACTGTCTGCCCCGCTCATTGGCCACGGTTATCTCGCCCCCGCTGCTGCCTCCGCTGGGATAAAAAAAGATACGAAATAAACCCGAATTAAAATCGCCTTCTCTTGATACCCCTTTTGCAAGTTTAACCCCGTCGGGAAGCGTGTAAGTCTTGACGTCACCCGGCTGTTCTTTTTCACTATCCGGCGGATCTGCCGGCGCCCGGTCAAACGACGCCCGGTTGCTGATCTGAAAATCCTCCCGATCCAGTGGGGAGTTGGCGGCATTGGCAAGGATCAGTCTGTTCTGATCGAAGTCAAACAGCGCTACATAGGTTGTCTTTCCAGACGCGGCGTTACTTCTGACATATCTCAGGGATGCCGAAATTTTTTGAGAAGCGGTTTTCAGATCCAGATTGCCCATGGGTCCCGCCAGCCTCGGGACCACGACGGCAGACATGAGGCTGATGATGATCAATACAACAATCAGTTCAAGAAGCGTAACGCCTCTGCGGTTCCCCTTGTGCATGAAAAACAGCACTTTGGGATCATTGTCCGATATTGGTCCAGCTTTCAATATCTGTGTCCTCGCCTTCACCTCCGGGACTTCCGTCAGCTCCCAGTGCGACAATGTCATAGTCTCCATGCTTGCCCGGAGATTCATATACGTATGGTTTTCCCCAAGGGTCCAGAGGCACATCCTTCGGAAGATAGGGGCCATCCCACTTTTCCACGCCATCCGGTTTCACCCGGAGCGCCTGCAGCCCCTGCTGCGTGGTCGGATATTTGCCTACGTCGAGCCTGTATGTATCCAGGGCCGTCTCAAACATCGATATCTGGGCCTTTGCGGCTTTTTGCTTGGACGTTCCCACCTTCCCGAACATCCGAGGGCCCACCATGGCGGCCAGAAGTCCCAAAATAACCATGACAATCAAAAGTTCAATCAGGGTGAAACCTTCTTCTCCTCTAAGAATTTTCATGGACAACACGCTCCTCTCAAAACGGCATTTCATTGATGCTGAATATGGCCATCATCATGGAGATGACGATAAAACCCACCACAACACCCATACAAAGAATCATAGCCGGTTCAAGAAAACCGACCAGGCTTCTGACCGTGTCCCTTGCCGCCTTCTCGTAATTTTCCGCCACTCTCAAGAGCATTTCACCCAGTCTTCCTGTTTCCTCTCCCACCGTAATCATCTGTATCGCCAGGGAAGGAAACATGTCTATCTCGCCAAGAGGTCTTGAAAGCCTTTCCCCTTCCTTGACCCTGCCATAAACATTTCCAAGAGTTCCAGCAATCACCCGGTTGCCGATAATATCCTTAACCAGACTAAGGGCCTGCAATATGGGAACACCGCTTTGTGACAGCGTTCCCAGTGTTCTTGCGAACCGGGCCACTTCGATCTTCTTGACCAGTTCTCCGACGACGGGGAAATGGAGTTTGTATTGATCCAGTTTTAAACTGCCTGCAGGCGTTTTTATATACCGTCCCATTAAAAAATAGATGACCCCAGATCCGCCCAGAATGACCGGCCAATATGTTTTGAGTGCCGCACTGAATCCCAGTAAAAACCTTGTGGATAAAGGCATAGCTTGATGCATGTCGGAAAAGATAATGGAAAATTTGGGTATCACAAGGGTCAACAGGATGATAATCGAGATACCGCCCACAAAGACCAGAAATATCGGATACACCATGGTGGATTTTATATAGTCCTTGAATTCCTGGGAACTTTCCAAAAAAGCGCCGAGCCTCTTTAAAACATCATCCAGAACGCCTCCCGCTTCTCCCGCCCTGACCATGCTCACATAAAAAGAGGAAAACACCCTGGGATATTTTGCCAGCGCGTTGGACAGATAACTTCCCCCCTGGATAGTTTTCAAAACATCCCTGATGACAGCCTTGAATTTTTCCTTTTCTGCAACATCGATCAATATGGACAGTGCCCGATCCACCGGCACTCCGGCTTCCAGCAGCGTGGAAAGATCCTGTGTAAAAACAACAACGTCTTTGGTGGAAATCCTGTTGAAGAGTGAAGCGACACTCTTTGACAGATCCATATCCGGTCCGATGCGGTTCCTTTTCGCCAGGCTAATCCTTATGGGGATATATCTCATGCCCTGAAGGTTGGCCACGGCCTCCTTTTCTTCCCCGGCTTCCAGGGTTCCAGTGACCAGCTTACCCGAAGGATCCGTTGCTTTGTACGAATACGTGGACATTCTATTTCTCGAGCGTTACCCGCAGCACCTCTGAAATGGTGGTGATTCCCCTTTGGACCTTATTCCATCCGTCCTGCCGCAGGGTCAGTATCCCTTTTCCGAGTGCCACATCTTTGATCCTTTCGGTACTGGCCCTCGCGGTAATTTCTCTTCTGATGTCATCATCCACGGGAAGATATTCGAAAATTCCGATTCTTCCTCTGAACCCGGTGTGATTGCACTCTTCACATCCTTCTCCCGCGAAAAAATCGGTTTCACAAACCTGGCCGGGGGTTAAATTCATAGCCTTCAAGAGCTTTTCCTCAGGCTTGATGCGTCTCTTGCAATGGGGACATATCACCCTGACAAGCCTTTGGGCCAGGATTCCCAGGAGTGTGGAACCGAGGAGAAAGTTCTCCACACCGATATCGAGCAGTCGGGTAATGGCGCCTGCTGCGTCGTTCGTGTGCAGGGTGCTGAAAAGCAGGTGGCCGGTGAGAGCGGATTGAATAGCGGTCTCCGCGGTCTCCCTGTCCCTAATTTCTCCGACCAGTATGATGTCGGGGTCCTGGCGCACAATGGAACGAAGGCCATTCGCGAAGGTCATGCCGATTTTTGTATTAACTTGGATTTGATTGATGCCCCTGAGTTGGTATTCCACCGGTTCTTCAAGCGTAATAATTTTAGTCTCCGGAGAGTTTATCTTTGCCAGCGTGGTGTACAGCGTTGTCGTTTTGCCGCTTCCCGTGGGTCCGGTCACCAGGATCATCCCGTAAGGCTTTGATATCAAATCTACGTATTGCCGAAGCAGGTCTTCGGGAAGACCGAGCTTCTCGAGATCGAGGATTAAAGCATCCCGGTCCAGTATCCTCATCACGAGGCTTTCTCCAAAAATGGTGGGGAGGGTTGAAACCCGAAAATCAATTTCTTTATCCAATACCTTGAGTTTGATTCTCCCGTCCCGGGGAAGACGTCTTTCAGCGATATCCATTTTCGCCATGATCTTGACCCTGGAAATGATGGCGTCCTGAAGGCGGCTGGGGGGCGATTCCACATTGTGCAGGATACCGTCGATGCGATACCGTACTTTAAACTCATTTTCAAAAGGCTCGAAATGAATATCGCTGGCCCTGACCTCCACCGCATTTAAAATAAGCCGGTTGACCAGCCTGATAATCGGGGCCTCTGAAGCGAGATCCCGCAGATGGTCGGCGTCTACCACCCCATCCGATGAGATATCATCGCTGTCTTTGCCGGCCTCCTCTATGATCATTTCCAGAGACTGGCTTCCAGTGCCATACAATCTCTCGATAGCCTCAATGATGTCCTCCTCCCTGCCCCGGCATACCTCTATGTTCAGGTTGCAGGCGAGCTTGAGGGTATCAATGGTGTAAAAGTCCTCCGGATCCGCCATGGCAATTCTCAGGGTATCGCCATCCATCTGCAGGGGAACAAACCTGGACTGCTTCATGAACAGGATAGGGAGGTTGCCGAGGACCACCGGTTTCGCGGGGTATTCCTGAAAAGATATCTCTGCCATTTTACCTTCTTGTCTAAGTTTGTGACCTATGCAAACGTTTCCACAGGATCATGGAATTTGTTCTTGCAAGAACGGTTCCACAACACGGGGAGGCTTGTTCACAGTGTCAATAGAAACGTTTTTATCCAGACCGATAACCGGATTACCCTGCATTTTCGTTTCATTCCCCCTGACCGGACAATTGTATGAGTGACCAACGCACATATTGTCAGATACAGCTCCGCTCTCTGGGTTCCATCCGGAGACCCCGTCGTGACATCCGTACTTTCAGATCATTCAATTTACGTTACTGTTATAACCTATTGCCGCTTTGGTCCTGTTCCTCGGAAGAAAAGCCGCTCTTCCGCACCTCTTCCCGCAACTGCTCTATCTCCAGCTCCAGATGTTCGTACTCCCGGATTTTCTGCTTGAGGAAGAAATATGTCGTCCGAATTTTTTTCTCAATACCCATTGGAGTCAGGTAATAAAGATAGGCGCTTTTACAGTTGGATTTCCTGAAATGTTCCACCTTTACAAACCCCTTCTGGATCAGGGCGTTGATGAGGAAGTTGACCTTGCCGAGGCTGATTCCCAGTCGGGAGGAAAGTTCACGCTGGGTCATTGCGGGAGATCTGTCGATCTCCCGGAAGATCCGGAGTGTCTCCTCGTCTTCGAATTGATCAGGCAGACCAGGCAGTTGAACGGACATCCCTTTGCTCCATCACGTTCATTCAGTGAACATTGTTTAAAAGACAATCAAATTACCCTTGGAAAGTCAAGACAAAAAGTTACGGCCCTGAAATAATACTTGTCTTTTTATCCCATCTCGTTATAATCGGCCCGCTGCTGCGTTCAAGTTTCCGCCTTATCTCTCGATAAGCTCGGGGTAGATGTGTTTCCCGTTGAGGTGAGCCTGTCGAGTCGCGCGTGTCTCGCCCCTGAAGCTTATTACACAGCCGCTCCAGTACAGTGACGGTTAAACTTTTACGATAGCATCAGTTGTTGAAACAGGTATCTGTCTTGCCGGGAGTTAATGGATGGACACGATATTCGCACCTTGGCGGGCAGCCTATATCCGGGGGGAAAAGCCTGAAGGGTGCGTCCTCTGCCGGGATTCCATACGAGGAGAGGAACTGGTCGTCTGCGAAGGCAAGAGCGGGTTCATCATGGTGAACCGCTATCCTTACACAGGCGGCCACCTCATGATCGTTCCTTTCCGCCATCTGAGTCGTCTGAGCGATCTTTCCCCTGCGGAGAGGGCGGAGCTTTTTACGTTCATGGATCTCGCCGTACGGGTTCTGACCGAGGCGATGAACCCGGAGGGGTTCAACATCGGCATGAACCTTGGAAAGGTGGCGGGGGCCGGAATCGACGATCATCTTCATATCCATGTGGTTCCCCGGTGGGGGGGCGATACGAATTTCATGAGCGTCATCGGCGGGGTTCGCGTTATTCCCGAGGATGTCTCCGGAACGGCCCGGGAACTCAGGCCTTATTTCACGAAATTTCAGCGGGAGGTTTGCGGATGAAAGTGATCTATACCATCATCGTGGTAATTTTCGTCATGTTCATCATCACCTTTTCACTGGAAAATACCGAACCCGTCAAGCTTCATTATCTCGGCTATGAATTTTTAATGGGCCCCATCCCGGCATACATGTTGATTTTTATCGCATTCCTTGCCGGCGTCATTTTCACGGGGTTCATGGGCATCGTGGAGCGGTTCCGACTGAACCGGACGATCAATCGCCTGAACAAGACCATCCGGGATCTCCGCCGCGAGATGAAGGTGAATGAGACCCCCCCCTATATCGAGGAAGAGGGAAAAACGGTTCGGCCATCCAGGCAAGAAATCCTTTAAAAAGTGTTGACGGATTGTCGAGGGTGTGTTAGCGGCGCTCTTTTCTTTCAAGGGATCCGACCATGAATTTCGGCGGCATCGAACCGGCGTTCACAGCATATCAGGAGGCGGCATTCGTCGTCGTTCCCGTTCCGTATGACCTGACGTCGACCTACCAGTCCGGGTCGCGGCGAGGACCGGGGGCGATTCTCGAGGCCTCCGGCAACATGGAGCTCTACGATGAGGAGCTTCGGAAGGAGACCTATCGATCCGGTATTCACACCCTGTCGCCCCTCGAGGCGGATGCCAGCGGACCGGCCGAGATGGTGGAGTCCGTCCGCAGGACCATTGCCCGGGTCACGGCCGACGGGAAGATCCCGGTCATGCTCGGCGGGGAACACAGCATCTCCTTCGGCGCCGTCCGGGCGATGAAAGCGGTCTATCCGGAGATCACCGTCCTTCAGTTGGACGCCCATGCCGATCTCCGGGATGCATATCAGGGGACGCCTTACAGCCACGCCTCCGTGGCCCGGCGCATCACCGGCATCTGCCCCCTCATCCAGGCAGGCATAAGGAGTATGAGTATCGAGGAGGCTGAATTCATCAAGGAGGGTCGCGTCCGGAGCCATGGGGCGGATTTCATCCTGGACGGGGGATCCTGGTGGGAGTTGATTTGCAAAGATCTGCACGGGGATGTCTATCTCACGGTGGACCTCGACGTTCTCGATCCGGCCGTCATGCCTTCCACGGGAACGCCGGAGCCCGGGGGGCTTTCCTGGAGGGACGTCCTGCGTCTCGTCCGGGAGGCTGCGAAGCGCTGCCGGATCCGCGGCTTCGACGTCGTGGAACTTGCCCCTATTCCAGGGATGGTGGCGCCGGATTTTCTGGCGGCAAAGCTGGTCTATCGGATCATGGGCTACCTCACGGAAAAATCCCGACATGTTGAGTAAAAGCCGCCGGACGGGGCGACGAGAAATATCGAACCGGCTCGATCTCCGGTCTCGTGAAGGAGAAGAAACCATTGAATGCTTATGTTCCCAAACAAATTTTCTTCACAAATGGGGTAGGGATCCACAAAGAGGAGCTCCATTCTTTCGAATTGGCGCTCCGTGACGCCGGCATCGAAAAATGCAATCTCGTGCAGGTTTCCAGCATCCTTCCGCCAGGCTGCCAGGTGATTTCGAGGGCCCGGGGCCTCAAGGAACTCAAGCCGGGCGCCATTACTTATTGCGTTATGAGCCGCTGTTGCAGCAATGAACCGAGACGCCTGCTGGCCTCCTCCGTTGGCTGCGCCATCCCTGCCGACAAGCGCGCCTACGGGTACATCAGCGAGCACCACGCTTTCGGCCAGACACAGCGTCAGGCGGGAGATTATGCGGAAGACCTTGCCGCGGCCATGCTCGCATCTACGCTTGGCATCGACTTCGATATTGATGAGAGCTGGGATGAAAAAAAGGAGATCTTCAAGATCAGTGGAAAGATTGTCAGCACCCGGAACATCACGCAGTCCAGCATTGTCCAGTCGCACGGGTTCACCACGGTTATCGCTGTGGCCGTCTTCGTATTCTGATTGCCGCTGATCGGGAGCCCCGTGGGCCTTATGGCGGCGGACATCGCCCGGCAGAAAACCTTTTGCAGGGGGGGAAGAAAAGATGGTTCCGAACGCTCTGCAGGCTGCGTCAGCATACGTCATTCCTCCGATTCTGGGGTTTATCGTCCTGCTTGGCCTCGCCCTGATATCGCTTCTGCGGGGCGGAAGGAAGCGGACGAACATCCTGTTTGCCGGCATCTGTTTCCTGGGCGCCCTCCTCAATGCCGACATGGCTCTTGTTTCGATTTTACCCGACGAGAGGATAGCCCTGCGCGTCGACCGGACGGTCCATTTTTTCTTCGTTTTCAGCGTTCCCGTCTACATTCAGTTCGTGCATGAATTTTTGGGCATCCGCAGCCGACGGTGGCTGGAGATTCCCGCCTGGCTGTTCAGCATCGCTTTTCTGACCATCGTTCCCACCGATCTCTATTTCATCGGGTTCCATCACTATTCCTTCGGCAGGATTGCACGTGCCGGCGTATTATTTCACCTCTTTTCAGCGACGGTTGCCTTTACGGTGATCTACTGTCTTGCAATTCTCTATCGCGCCATGAAGGAGTCCGTAGACAATCACCAGAGAAACCGGATCAAGTACATCTTCGGAGGGATAGGGTTTTCCGCTCTCCTGTTTGCCTTCTCAATCCTTCCAGTCAGCGGCGTTCCCGTTTACCCGCTGGGAAATTTCAGCTTTATCCCTGCTGTTTTTCTCGCCTTCGGCGTTCTCAAATACGACCTTCTGGACATCGGTGCCCTTATCCGTCGGGGAACAGTCTATTTCCTTCTGACCGGCATTCTCACCGGTCTCTATATCCTTATCATCTTTCTCTTCCACACCTTTTTTTTCACCGCCGGCAGCGGCGATTCGCTCGTGCTCTCCCTGGTCCTGGCGCTCATAATCGTCCTCTTGTTTACCCCCCTTCGGGAATGGGTACAGAGTCTCATAGATCGTCTTTTTTTCCGGGGACGCTACGATTACCGGGAGTTGCTCCGGGAGATCAGCGGACGTTTGGCCTCGCTTCTGAGTCTTCCGCAGATCAGGGAACTGCTCATCGGTGCGATTACGGATGCCATGCTGGTGGAAAGGGTGACCCTCATCCTTGCCGAAGGGTCTGTTTTCCATCTCTATAACGGAAAACAAAAGGAAGAGACAGGGGAGGTGTTATCCGAAGAGGTTTTTTTATTGATCCGGATTCTGGAGTTGGAGAAGCGGCCCCTGAGCCGGGCGACGGTGGAGCGGTTCCAGGTTGATGAAGCGGATCGGAAGATTTTAAACAGGATCTTTGAATATCTTGGCGCCGTGCTGGTCATTCCGCTCCCTGCGCGAGAGGGATTGGCCGGACTGATTGCCCTCGGCCAGAAGCGGTCCGGGGAACTTTTCGTCGATGAGGATCTCGAGCTTTTGACGACAATGGCGAATCAGGCGGCAACGGCAATCGAGAATGCACGGAGTTACGAAGCGCTGGCGGCGCTGAACCGAGATCTCGAAAGGAAGGTGGAGAAACGGACGGCCGCACTGCGAGAGGCGCTGGTGGAGAAGGAGAGAACCCAAAAGCAGCTCATCCGGTCGGAGAGCCTGGCCGCGATCGGTCAACTCGTCGCCGGGACTGCCCATGAACTGAACAACCCCATTGCCGGTGCGATGAGTCTTGTGGAGACCTGCGTCGAGAACATCGCGGGATGCGAAATTCAGGCAGACAAAAGGGACGAGATTCTCGAGGACCTCCGTTTCTCGATCGGCGAACTCCGGCGATCGGCGGCAATCATTCGGAGCCTCCTCGACCTGTCGCGGCAGACCCAAACCTATGTGGAGAAGGTCAACATGAATCTCGCCGTCGACGATGCGCTCAGGGTACTTTACAACCAGTATAAAAATCTGGCGGTGGAGATCGTAAGGGAATACGACGACGCCCTCCCGGCTGTTGACGGGAATTTCGCCAACTTGGGGCAGGTCCTGATCAACATCATTCGAAATGCCCTCCAAGCGCTCCCGGAGGGGAAGGGGCGGATCACCTTGACGACGCGGCAGCCATCGGCCGATATTATCGCCGTTGAGTGCCGCGATACAGGGATCGGGATTCCCGAGGATTCCATGAAGGACATCTTCAAACCCTTTTTCACGACGAAAACGGTCGGCCGGGGCACAGGTCTTGGCCTCTACCTGTCCCATGAGATCATACGGCGGCACAATGGCCAGATCCATGTCGCGAGCGAAGAGGGGAGAGGGACGGTTGTAATTGTCGAACTCCCCTGTCGAAGGAGAGAAGCATGAACGGTTTGATGGTGGTGGACGATGAGGAGGGGGTGCGCCGCTCCCTGAAGAAGGTCCTGGAGAGGGACGGTTACCGGATTATCCTGGCCGAAAACGGAGAGGAGGCACTGTCCATTGTCCGCAGCGACGGCCGGGATATCGAAACGGTCATATCCGATTACCGAATGCCGGGGATGGACGGTCTGGAGACCTTGATTGAGATCGGTCGGATGAACGCGGAGATCACACGGATCATGCTGACCGGTTATGCGACGATGGCAAGCGCCATCGAGGCAGTCAACGAGGGGATTGACGGTTTTCTGACGAAGCCATTCGGGAATGATGAATTGCGCGCGAAAGTCAGGGAATACAACATCAAGAAGCGGCTCAAGCAGTTCGTGTCGGAGCAGGTACTGGCCGAGCTTCAAAGAAGCGGAACGGCGCTACTGCCGAAGCGCCTGAACGTGAGCGTCCTGTTCACCGACATCAGGGACTTTACGAGCCTTTCCGAAAGGCTCAATCCTGCTGAACTCTCCGAACTTCTCAACCGCTGCTACTTCGCTCCCCTCGACAACATCATCTTTCGCCACAACGGGACGCTCGACAAACACATTGGGGACAGCATCATGGGGATCTTCGGGGCGCCGGTCGGCGCTGAGGATGATGCGGTCCGGGCCGTGCTCGCCGCCCTGGACATTCGGAAGGAGATCGCCGAGATCAACGAGAGTATCCCGGAAGCGGAGTCAAGGATCTCTGTCGGCATCGGGATCGCGACCGGTGGGGTGATGGCCGGGATCTTTGGTTCTCCGCGGAAGAAGGAATACACCGTCTTCGGAGCGCCGGTCAATCTTGCCTCGCGGCTGGAGAGCCTTGCCCGGGCCAATCAGATTTTCATCTGCGGCGAAACGGCGAGCCACGTGGAAAATCTCGTCCGGATGGAGAAGGTCCCTACTCCTTTTATCCGGGGGTTTGCCCGATCACCGGACGTCTTCAGCGTCATCGGGAAAAGATGAGGCGATCAAAAGCGGGATCCGGAAAAAACGGTCCCCGACATGATTTATGGAAATAGGTCTTGACAAGTCATGGCGTGTGGTTTAGAGATACATATATATAGAGAACACGTGTACGAGGTGACGCGGGGTGGAGCAGTCCGGTAGCTCGTTGGGCTCATAACCCAAAGGTCAGAGGTTCGAATCCTCTCCCCGCTACCAAAGAATTACAAGGGGTTACGATTGAAATCGTAACCCCTTTTCTTTTTCGGAATATTTATTTCCGACCCTATTGCCAATCTCAAGCAAAACGGTTGGGGAACAGCATGGCCTGTGGTAGAAACATGCAGGATTAATCTGCCTGTCTCTGAATGGTCTCCGGAATATGGGCAGTTTTGAGGAACTGAATCAAAACCGTCACGACCATAAGAACGGCAAGGTTGATCTGCCAAGCGAATGTGTACGATCCCGTAGCGTCATATATTATCCCGCCGAGGATGGGACCAAGGCTGCCTCCGAGACCTATCGCGAAAAAAGCAATGAGCCCGTATGATGTTCCGGAAATATCCCTTCCAAACCGGTCCATCATCAAAATGGGGAGCATTGGACTTATTGAACCATAGCCAAAGCCGAACAGGCACGCATACAGGTAAAATAATTCAATCGAATGGAAAAACAACAGGATAATCATGGCGACGGTCATGCATGCAAAACCGAGGCAGGCCGAATGCTTGGCATCGCCGATCTTATCGCTCAGCCAGCCGAAGAAGAATCGACCGGCAATGCTCGCCATGCCGATGATACCAAGCGAGGAAGCCGCGGCGATGCGATTAATTCCGTATCCCTCTGCGTAGGCGACCTGGTGCACTAATACGGTCATTGCCGTCATTGTAACGAAGCCGAAACAAACCGCGATGATCCAGAATCGCGAATCCGTCAGAAGAAGACGCGTTGTCTGTCTGTAGGAACGCGTGTACCCGTCGGAACTTTTCTCCGGCTTAGCGGGCAACGTCGCCGTTCCGTCCGGCAACAGGCCGTATTCCTCGGGACGGGTTCTCCCCATGAAGAACTGAGACATGGCGGTGCATAACACAAAGGTCGCGATTCCTAAAATAATGAATCCCGCTTTCCAATCGAAGAACTTGACGATGAGGCCGGCCAGAGGCGTAATGGCCATGGTGCCGACGCCGATGCCGATTGACGTAATCCCGATCGCGATGCCCCGTTTCTGGATGAACCATTTTCCGACAGAGGAGACGCAGACAGCGCTGCCAAAGAAAGAAGCCCCGAGGCCGTATATGACCCCGTAAACCATGTAGAGTTGCAGCGGAGTGGAAATAAAAGGAGTCAGGATAAATCCGAATGCAGCGATGGCGGAACCGGCCATCATGATCCAACGGGGTGCAAAACGATCGAGAAGACGCCCTGAGAGAATGCCGCCAATCCCATAGAATAGTAATGCCAATGACATGGCGAAGGAAACGATGGAGCGCGGCCAGCCCAGATCTTCACACATGGGCTTGAGGAAAACGCCGAAACTGTATCGGGTGCCGTAATTGATGCCGATGGTAATGAAAGCTGCCGCCACCACGTACCAGCCCCAGAAGATCTTCCGGGGCGCCTGTCTCTCCACTTCCATGAACCATTCCCCACAACCGTCAGACACACTACTTTTATCCATATATCATACCATAGGAGATTGATTTTGGCAAGAATGGCAGAAGATATCTGGCAGAAGATATCATGATGTAATTTTTTCTTTTTATTGTATTGAAAACGAAGTAGAATCGTATGAATCGAAGACAAGGGTGAATGGTTAAGGAGGATGTCTCATGGGTGCGAATGCTTCATGTTCATTGGTTGATAACGTGCATGACCTGAAGGAAATACTGAGGGTCGAAGACAGCGTCATTGCCTTGTTCTATGCCTCCTGGTGCCCCTTTTCTCAAAGGTTCCTGCCGATATTTCAAAAACATGTCGGGAAAGAAGGGCGGCATTTTGTCATGGTGCAGAATGATCAGGAAAGCATGGCGGATCAATATTCATTGAAAGTCTATCCGACGGTGCTTTTCTTTGAAAAGGGGATCGTTCTAAAAAGATTGGATGGCGTGTTGGGATTCGGTTTGGAAGAAAAACAATTTATTGAATGGATGTCTTGAATGGCCAAACAGCGCTTTCAGCAAGCACGCAACAGATTGCGGATTGATCTTCATCGTCTGGATCATCCAATGGGAAACAGGTCGATGAAATCCTCACCGGGGGCAGTGCCGGAACGAAAGCAGATGGATTCGGGAACGGGATTCACCCCCGGGAGAACATGGCAAGCAATCCCGAGGAGGCAGATCACTGTGGAAAGCAGCTGGACAAGCTTGTGAAAATGGTAAAAAGGTCTTGAAAATAAATCTTAAACTATAGTATCAGGTGGGAAAAAGGGAGGTAACGAGAATGTATGAGCGCGATTCTGATCAGGCAAAAGATACGATCCAGTCTATACTAAAAAAAGGCCCGACAAGATCGATGGTGATTGCGGGTGTTATCCTTTTCATCGTATTTTTCTTCAAGCCATGGGTGCAGGTCGGCGCGGGACAAAGGGGTATCGTTCTTAATTTCGGTGCCGTGCAGGAACAAGTTATGGATGAAGGTCTGCACCTTCGGATACCGGTGATGCAGGAGATCGTGTTGATGGATGTGAAGGTTCAAAAGGCCGAGACGGATGCCGCAGCGGCTTCGGCTGATCTTCAGGATGTCAGTTCCCGGGTGGCTTTAAATTATCATATCGTTCCGGACAAGGCCAATATTGTCTACCAGAAGATAGGCGTCCAGTTCAAGGAGCGCATTATTGACCCTGCCATTCTGGAAGTCGTTAAGGCCGTAACTGCCAAGTATACGGCAGAGGAGCTTATCACCAAGAGGCCGGCCGTCAGTGAGGCTATGAGGCTGGCTTTGATGGATAGACTTATAGTAAACAATATTGCCGTTGACGCCTTTTCCATTGTGATCTTCAGCTTCTCGAAGGTCTTCACCGAGGCCATCGAAGCCAAACAGACTGCAGAACAGCTGGCGTTAAAAGCGAAAAGGGATCTCGACAGGATAAAGATCGAGGCGGAACAAAAGATCACTGCGGCCAGAGCGGAAGCAGAGTCGCTTAGATTGCAGAGGGCAAACATTTCGCCGGACTTGATAGAACTGCGGAGAATCGAAGCCAACATGAAAGCCATCGAAAAATGGAATGGAATACTTCCCCAAGTAACAGGCGGAGGCGCCGTACCTCTGATCGGCTTGGGTGATACACCAAAAGAGATTAAACGATAAAGAAAGACGGACGACGGCTGTTCACAGCCCGTCATACGCCTCGGTCAATAGAAAATGGGGTCGTTATCGGTAGACGATCCCGGCTTATGATGCTGAGAATATAAAATGGCGGCTGCCGGCGAAGCGCCCATATGATTTGTACCTAATAACAGAGGGGGTTTACGATGAAAGATGTGGACTACATGCACGTTGCTGAGGATAGCATCACCAAGATCAACGAGGGCGCTTTCTTAACCGTTAAATCCGGTCATTCACTGAACACCATGACCATCGGTTGGGCAACCTTCGGCATTGTCTGGAGAAAACCGATCATAATGGTGGCAATACGGTCAAGCCGGCACACCTTAGGTATCATCGAGTCAGCCAAGGATTTTACCGTTACGGTCCCCGCGGGAAACATGCGAAAAGAAACCGACTATTGCGGAACAGAATCAGGTCGGAACGTGGACAAATTTAAGATGTGTAATCTGAAAACAACCGACGGCCGCCATGTGGCTTCACCCATTATTAAAACCCGGGGGCGTCATTACGAGTGCAAAATCATCTACAAGTCCGCCATGAACCCGGCTTATTTTGACAAGAATTATGATTCGTCCATTTATCCCAAAAAGGATTACCACACCCTCTATTTTGGTGAAATACTGGCCTGCTACGAAACCGACTGATGTTCAAAAGGCCACTCCCGCACGCCTTCCTCTTTTGACATGTCCAAGAGGAAGTTGTAGCATCCAAAATATCATATACGAGGGCAGGTTATTACAGAGGGTAGCCTTTAACGGGCAGGACGGACCATGATCATGCCATACACCTGGAAGCCGTCCGTTGGTTTTCCAAGACCTCAAAAAATCCATCCTTATCGACAAGGAGGTGAACATGCCAATCGCTGATGTAAACGGGATAAAGCTCCATTATCGTTTTGACGGGCCTGAAAAAGGAGATGTTATCATGTTTTCAAACTCTCTGGCTTCGGACCTTACGATGTGGGATTTTCAGATACCTCGATTATCGGAAGCGGGTTACAGGATCTTACGCTATGACAGCCGGGGGCATGGGAGATCGTCGGTACCCCCCGGCCCCTATAATATGGAAACCCTCACCTCTGATGTCGTGGCGCTGATGGATGATCTTGGCTTGAATCAGGCCCATTTCTGCGGTCTTTCCCTGGGCGGAATGGTTGGCCAGATGCTGGGCGCCTTGCATGGAAAGAGGCTCCGCTCTTTGATCCTTTGCGATACTTCATCTTATATGGCGCAGCGGGAAATATGGGATGAACGCATCGCGTTGGCCAGAAGGGTTGGGATGGAAGGACTGGCCGATGCAACAATAGACCGATGGTTCACCAAAACCGGCCAAGAGAAGCTCAAGGTTGAAATTGAACATATTAGAGAAGTCATTCTCGGGACTTCGGTGGAAGGATATTGCGGTAATGGACGTGCCATTCACGCCATGGATCTGCGTGAAATCATAAAAGGGATTTCTGTCAGGACTCTTATCGTGGTTGGGGAACAGGATCAGGGAACGCCCGTATCGGCGGCGGAGTTCATCCACCGGCAAATCGGATCATCGGTATTGAAAGTAATCCCCAATGCTGCACATTTCGTGAATGTGGAACAGGCGGATATCTTCAACGCCGTCCTGTTGGAATTTTTGTCCGGCAGATTGAAATGAGGTTCATGACCCAAAGGTCAGAGGTTCGAATCCTCTTTACGCTGCCGAATCATGCATGGGATTAGAGGGCTGATTGTCTTCCAGCCCATTTTTATTGTGACCGGAGGAGAGATGCGAGCACCGGGATTCGACAATGAACGGTATCTTCAGGAGCAGACATCGGCGATTCTGGAGAGGGTCCGGCGCTTCGACAACAAGCTCTATCTTGAATTCGGCGGCAAGCTTCTTTTCGACTATCATGCCGCCCGCGTGCTGCCCGGCTACGATCCCAATGTGAAGATGCGTCTGCTCCAACAGCTCAAGGGGAAGGCGGACATCCTCCTGTGCATCTATGCCGGCGATATCGAACGCAAGAAAATCAGGGCTGATTTCGGGATTACCTACGATACCGACGCGATGAAGCTGATCGACGACCTGCGGGAGTGGGGGATCGATGTCCTGGGGGTCGTCATCACGCGATTCGATAACCAGCCCGCAGCGAGGCTGTTCAGGAATAAACTGGAAAGGAGAAACATTAGGGTCTACACCCACCGCTTCACGAAGGGTTACCCAACGGACATCGACGCCATCGTCAGTGACGAGGGGTACGGGGCGAACGAATATATTTCCACGGGAAAACCGCTTGTGATCGTAACGGGTCCGGGTCCGGGGAGCGGCAAGCTTGCGACCTGCCTCTCCCAACTCTACCACGACTACCGGCGCGGCGGAAGCTCCGGCTACGCGAAATTCGAGACCTTTCCGATCGCCAACATCCCCCTCAAGCATCCGGTCAATGTGGCCTATGAGGCGGCCACCGCCGACATTCGCGATTTCAACCTGATTGATCCATTTCACGTGGAAGCCTATGGAAGAACGGCCGTTAACTACAACAGGGATGTAGAGGTATTTCCGGTTCTGAAGAGGATTCTCGAAAAGATTACGGGGATGAAATCGCCCTACCTCTCCCCGACGGACATGGGGGTGAACCGGGCCGGTTATGCGATCGTGGATGACGATCGGGTGAAAAGGGCCGCAGCGGAGGAGATGATCCGCCGTTATTTCCGTTACCGTTGCGAATATGTCATGGGTTTTGCCGATGCCGAAACCGTTCAGCGGGTCGAGCTCTTTCTGCGGGATTTCAATCTTAAGCCGGAAGACCGGGAGGTGGTAAAGCCGGCGCGTCGGGCCGCCAGGGAGGCGCAGGAGCGGGAGAAGGGCAATGAGGGTATTTTTTGCGGGGCGGCGATCGAACTTTCGGACGGAAGGATCATCACCGGAAACAACTCCCCGCTTCTCCATGCGGCGTCAAGCCTGGTACTCCATGCCGTAAAGGCGCTGGCGGAGATTCCGGAGAAAATCAAGCTCCTCCCCCCCGGTATCACCGACTCCATCTCCGCCCTGAAGACGGAGATTCTCAATGAAAAGACGCTCAGTCTTGACGTCGAGGAGGCGCTGATCGCCCTTTCCATCGGCGCCGCGACGAACCCGGCTGCGCAGCTGGCCATGGAAAAGCTGAAAGAACTGCGGGGATGCGAGGTCCACATGACCCACATCCCCACGCCGGGGGACGAGGCGGGACTGCGGCGGCTGGGGGTCAACCTGACGAGCGATCCCAACTTCTCCACGAAGAGTCTCTTCGTAGTCTAACCATGCCGGGTTTCGCGGGCGGTTCCGCAGCCTGTTGAAAAAGTCTCATTCAGCAGGCCGTTTAAAAAATCCGGATGCAGGATCTCCGATATCCTGAGACATGGGCCGTGCTTTTGTGCGTTGAACGGCGTAGGATGAGGGAAACGCCGCGGAAGTGTTTTTTTCAACGGCCCGTTCGTGAGAGATGAGACTCCAGCCATATTTCAACGTCTTTGATGACCCGATCGTGTTCCGGTTCGTTGAAAACCTCGTGGTAAAGGCCTTCGTAAAGGATGATCCGCTTGTCAGGGGAGGCGGTCCGATCGTGGAGCATCTGTGCGCCGGACGGATCGACCAGGCGGTCTGCACTTCCCTGCAGGACCAGAAGTGGCAGGGTGATCCGGGACGCCTCGGCGGCGACGCGCCGCATGGCCTTGAGCATTTCCGAACCCAGGCGCGCCGTCATCTTTCCCCGATAGACCAGAGGATCGGTCTCATAAGCCCGGACCACCGCGGGATCCCGACTCATGCCGGCTGCATCGAGAGCGATCAACCTGAGTTTTGGCGCCAAGACGGAAAAAACCTTTCCCGCGAATATAGCGACCGCCGGGATGTTATCGGGAACCTTCACGGCCGGACCGGAAAAGACCGCGCCGGCCAGTTCTCCTTGATGATCAAGTAAATACAGTGCGCCGATCAGGCCTCCCATGCTGTGTCCGACCAAAAAAACCGGCTTGTCTTTCTGCCAGGTGCGGATCATCTCCCGGAACGCCGCCAGCGTATCCGTATATTCCGCAAAGCGTTCCACATAAACCCGCGCGCCTTCGGAACGGCCGTGTCCGATGTGGTCGATTGCGTACACGGCGTAGCCCAGCGGGAGAAAATGATGGACGAGGTTGTCATATCGCCCACTGTGTTCCGCGAGGCCGTGAACGACAAGGAGTATCGCTTTCGCTTCACCTTCAGGAAGCCAATACCGGTAAAAGATCCGGTGATCCCGGGCGCCCTTGAAAAATCCCTCCACATGTTTCATGGTTCTGCCTCCTTTTCTTCCGTCGGTGTGTTGCGCAACAGCGCCGTTCTGGGATGGTGTTTCAGGTTTCCACCCAGTTCCGGGAACGTTCTACCGCGCGCGTCCATCCGCGGGTCAGCTGTTCGACTCTCTCCCCGTCCATTCCCGGTAAAAATCTTTTTGCAACGGCCGTGCGATGGTTTATTTCATGGACGTTTTTCCAGCAGCCGACGGCCAGGCCGGCCAGGTAGGCGGCGCCCAGTGCCGTTGTTTCCAGGACGGACGGCCGTGCGACGGAAACGCCCAGGATGTCCGCCTGGAACTGCATCAGGGTGTCGTTGGCCGTTGCACCGCCGTCGACGCGAAGCTCCTCGATATCGATCCGGGAATCGGCCTTCATGCAACGAAGCAGGTCCAGCGACTGGTAGGCGATGCTCTCCAGGGCCGCACGGGCGATATGTGCCGCTTTCGTGCCACGGGTGATGCCCATCAGGGTCCCCCGGGCATAAGGATCCCAATGGGGAGCCCCGAGTCCCGAAAAGGCGGGTACAAAATAGACCCCTTCCGTGTCCCTGACCTGGAGGGCCAGTGCCTCTACCTCGGCGGACGAGCCGATGATTCCGAGGCCGTCCCGGAGCCACTGGACGACGGCACCCCCGATGAAAACGCTCCCCTCGAGGGCGTAGTCCGTCTTTTCGCCGATCTTCCAGGCGACGGTGGTCAGCAGATGGTTTGCCGAGACGACCGCCGTCGTTCCGGTATTCATCAGCATGAAGCAGCCGGTACCGTAAGTATTTTTTACCATGCCCGGCGACGTGCACATCTGTCCGAAAAGGGCGGCCTGCTGGTCTCCGGCCGCGCCGCCGATGGGAATCGTGGAGGGAAATGAGGGTGAACGCGTTTCGCCGTAGACCTCGCTGGAACCACGGACTTCCGGGAGAACGGCCCGGGGAATATTCAGGATTCGCAAAAGCTCGTCGTCCCAGTCGCCGGTGTGGATGTTATAGAGCATTGTTCGGGATGCGTTGGAGCAGTCGGTGATGTGCCTCGCCCCACCGGTCAGGTTCCAGATCAGCCAGGAATCAATCGTCCCGAATGCCAAAAGCCCCTCGCCGGCCATTTTCCGCGCATTCGGGACATTATCGAGGATCCAGGCGATTTTGGTTCCGGAAAAGTAAGGGTCGAGCACAAGGCCGGTCTTATGCCGGATCAGCGGCTCCAGGCCCTCCTCACGCAGACGCTGGCAGATGAAGGCTGTCCGGCGATCCTGCCAGACAATGGCGTTGCAGATGGGCCTGCCTGTCGCGCGTTCCCAGGCGACGGTCGTCTCCCGCTGGTTCGTGACACCGAGTGCGGAGATCTCACGGCCGCTCAGGCCCGCATTCTTCATAGCGACGGCGGCGACACCCGCCTGGGTTTCCCAGATATCGACGGGATCATGCTCTACCCAGCCGGGGCGGGGATAGTGCTGGCGGAATTCCTTCTGCGCAGAGGCGACGATGGCGCCGGCGTCATCGAAGATAATTGCGCGGGAACTGGTTGTCCCCTGATCGAGGGCCAAAATCAGGGCCACGGGAAACTCCTTCTTCAATCGTGCACTTTCTTGAACTGGATCAGTGCGAGCATGCTTAAAATCGAAACAAGCGGCGATCAGATCTCCGGTGCGGAATAGGAGAAGATACGGCCTCGGTCGACGACCTTGACGTTCACGATCTTCTTCTGTCCTTCGTCATCGAGAAAGATCACCTTGCCGATCCCGGCATTGAAGATCATGCGCCAGCACATGAAACAGGGTATCCCGCTGCGGGGCTTTTCCTGTTGTTGACCGAAAATGTAGAGCGTGGCGTCGTCCATCAAATCGAAGCTGGCGCGGATGATCGCATTGGCTTCGGCATGGACGGAGTGGCAGATTTCGTAGTTTTCGCCGCTGGGGATATGGAGGCGGTCCCGGACGCATTCCCCCCGCTCCAGACAGCTCCGGACGCCTGAGGCGGCGCCATTGTAACCCGTGCTGATAATCGTGTGGTTCTTGACGAGGACAGCCCCGTACTGGGCCCGCAGACAGGTCGAGCGGAGGCATGCCGTTTCGGCTATCTTGAGGAAGTAATCATCCCATGAGAGTCTCATCCATCCCCTCCCTACTGTTCGATAAAACGCAATGTTGATAAGGCATGTCCGTTTGGCCGCCAGGCATGGTCAACCGTGGCGGATGCGAACACCGATTACTGCCGGGTTGCACTATGACGCAGGAATATTTTTTTGTCAACTGCACGCAAAATGAATGTCACGGAAAATGAGTGTGAAAAGCGGTTCGAAGCCCCCACCGTTTCATTTGCAGCGTTAGAGGACCTCCAGGAGGGTCCGCGGCGTACGGGTCATAAATACATTTTCCTCTTCGCCGATAAGGAGCATATCTTCCATCTTCAAGGCGAAGGCGGGTTCCTGAAGGAGGTGCATCTCCAACGCGAGAACCGTTCCGGCAAGGATGGCGTTCGCGTTCCGTGCCGTCACCAGGGGGGGCTCGTTGACTTCCATGCCCACGCCGTGTCCGATATAATGGAGTTTCCCGCCGCCGGCCATCCGCTGGAAAAAGTCCCCGATGCCCAACCGGTCCGCCTGCTCCTCCACCGCGCGGTATCCCTGACCCCAGGTTATGCCCGGCCGCAGAATATTTGCCGCGAATGCAAAGAGCTGCTCCAATTTTCCGTGCAGGTCACGCCTGCGCCGGTCGGCGGCACCCGCCGTATAGGTCCGGGCCATGTCAACATGGTACCCCCCGACGAGGACGGGAATATCGATGAGAATGGCATCTCCCGGAAGGATCACCCGGAGGGACGGCCCCGCGGGTACGGCGGCGTCCAGCCCCACGCCCGACAGGGAAAAGGCGGGACCCGAGAGGCGCATCAGATTCGGTCCGGAGGCGAACAGGCCGCGGGCCATGAAATAGTCGGGATGGCGCATGAAATAGATTCCCGCGTGCCCCTCTCGGCGGTGTGCATCCTCGATGGCGGCGGCCACCTCAAGCTCCGTCATTCCGGCCTTCAGCGTGGAACGGATACGGTCGTGCCCCAGGTCCATGACGCGGCAGGCCCGCCGAATGCTTTCGATTTCTGTGCCGTCCTTGATCTGCCGCTGCCCGAGGATCAGCGGGGTCACGTCCGCCAGGCTGCAGTCCGGTATCCGGTTGCA
>JAFGRP010000156.1 GCA_016935075.1 Deltaproteobacteria bacterium
CCGCTTCCGGCGCGAGGGAAATCCCGCCCGATAACGGATTTCCCGGCGGCCCCCCGAAACCGCGGGCGCCGCTCGATGCCAGGGTCCTGTCCGCCGCCGGATCCGGGATTTCCCGCCCCGCCGCCGTCCGGATCATCACCTGCGTCCGATCGTGAGAAACCTCGACCGCCGCAATGTCATCCCTCGTCCGGAGGAAACCCTCGGAGCGGAGGAAACCCACGGCCAGTTCCTCCACGTGCAGCCCAGCGCAGGCGATCGTAATGACCTTCCGATCATTGAGATGCACCTCCAATGAAATTTCGCGGACGAGACATTCGTCCCGCTCGGAAAATCCCTTTTCATCATAGACGGAAATCCGGAAACAACTGCCGTTCCCGTTTTCGGATATCATTTTTCCGGCCTTTCCCGGAGGATCCGGTGATCACCCGTCCGCATGGTCAGCTTGGTCATGTCAAAATACTCCATCAGCGGGATGATGAATTTCCGCGAAAGCCCGGTCAGTTCCCTGAAGGTCGCCGGCGTCGCCTGTACGTCGCGGATGAGGAGCTGCCGGTAATCCTCCCGGAGCTTCGCCAGCGCATCCCGGTGGAAGTTCAGATCCTCGCTGATCCGGATCAGAACTCCCTCGCGGGTCATCACCTGGATCAGGCTTGCGACCTCTTTCTTCCGTTCGGGGAACCGCTCCAGGACCTCACGGACTGTCGGCGGCGCAAGGCCACCATCCCGGTAAACGACGGAAATATTCTCCCGCAGGTCTTCCATCTCACCCTTTAAATGGACGCGGTGCCCCGTCAGACGGATCAGCTCCTTTTCGGCGATGATCTCATTCCTCTTCTCAAGATCCCGAAGGGCCATTGTGAAGATCTTCTGCCCGATCCCGTCCCCTCTTTCCAGCGTGGTCCGCAGCTCCTCCCGGGAGAGCCCTTCCTGGAGCGGATTCCGCTCGTGATACCCCCGAAGCTCCCGGAGGATTTCCATCTCGAAGGCCTCATAAACCGGATACGACAGGACCCGCATTTCTTCCCGATCGACGAGGAGGGCCCTCTGGGCGGAAAACATCCCCTCCAGGCGCCTGCGCAATTCCCGGCCGCGAATGCCCGTCCGGACGACCAGGAGTTTTTCGGTGATCCCCCAAATCCCGGCCCTCTCCAGAATGACGGCCGTCTTCCCCTCATCCTCCCCGCCGGTGAGGCGCTGGAATTCCCGGAGGACCCCGGCCGACGACCGTTTGTGTTTCGCGGGTAGGGGATCGACGATCACACCGCCGCCGATCGTCGTCACCGGGGAATAGCTGCGCACGACGAACCGGTCCCCGGCCACGGCAGCCAGGGGGGTCTCCAATACAAGCTGCGCGCAGCACTCTTGCCCCGGTTCCAATTCATCCCGGTCGAGGAGGATCATCCGCGCCATGATCTCGCTGGTTCCCGCATGGAACCGGACGAGGGCCCGGTTCTTCAGCTTACGGCCGACGCCCCGCAGATGGCGGTAAATGCAATCGAGGCGCTGCGATGCCGTCAAAGAACCGGGACCGGTCAGGACATGCCCCCGCTCGACCGCCTCCCGGTCGATCCCCTGAAGGTTGATGGCCGTCCTCTGTCCGGCCTCGGCCGCTTCGACGGCCCGGTTGTGGACCTGGATCCCCCGTACCCGGGCGCGGAGGCCTACGGGAGAGATCTCCACCTCTTCCCCTATGCCTACCTTTCCGGAGACCAGCGTTCCCGTAACGACGGTGCCGAATCCCTTCATCGTGAAGACCCGGTCCACGGGCAGGCGGAAGAGACCGACATCGGCGCCCTCCTCCACTTCGTCCGCCTGCTTCCCGATGGTCGAAAGCAAATCGGGGAACCCGGCCCCGGTCAGGGAGGAAACCGGAACGACCGGCGCATCTTCCAAAAAGGTCCCCCGGAGAAACATGCGGACATCCTCCCGGACCAGTTCCAGCCACTCTTCATCGACCATATCGATCTTGGTCAGGGCGACAAACCCCTTACGGATCCCCAGGAGGGTGCAAATATGGAGGTGTTCCCGCGTCTGCGGCATGACCCCCTCATCGGCCGCAATGACCAGGACCACGAGATCGATGCCGGCCGCACCGGCCACCATGTTCCGGACGAACCGTTCATGGCCGGGGACATCGACGACCCCGAGGGTCCGGCCGCCCGGAAGGACCAGAGAGGCAAACCCGAGCTCGATGGTGATCCCCCGCTCTTTTTCCTCCTTGAGACGGTCGGTGTCCACGCCGGTAAGTCTCTTGATCAGCGCCGTCTTGCCGTGGTCCACATGACCGGCCGTTCCCACAACGAGATGCTTCATATGCGTGAAAATAACAGACTCATGCCTATTTCACAACAGCAAAGATGCCGCCGGAACGCCTGCACACATGCATGTGGCATGACCGCGGCGCCGTCATGCCACATGCCGCGTCACACAAGCGGTATGACAGCCGGAAACGGGCCGGCGCGAACCTTCCGTACCATTTTCTTCCTCTTAGCGATCCGAGGCATCAAGGACAGGATAATCCAATATTCAAATATATGAAGGATTAATTTGTATGGATGTCATAATCTTCATGATTGTGATATCAGAGTCGCCGTAATCAGGAATTGGGCTGTTCTGAGAGGGAGCCAAAAAATAGGAGTGCAAAATGAAAAAATTATTTTTGTTGTTTTCCGTGTTTCTTTCGATCAGTGCAGCGATCCCTGCCGATGCTTTGGAATGGTACCTGGGAGGCAAACTTGGTTTTGAGTGGTCCCTTTCAGCAGACTATTCGGATGCGAATTCCGCGGCAAAGATGCCGCCCGCCCTCTTTGGTACAGGCCCGGGAAGGGATGGTCATCAGATTGGTTCTTACGGGGATTTTGGCCGATTTCTCTCGGTGGAAGCGGTAGCCGGAATACAAATCCTTCCGTGGCTCAGATCTGAACTTGCCGTTGCTTACCGTCCGGACATGCAATACCGTGGTCAGGCCAATTTTAGGGGCGTGCCAGGCGAGCAGCCGGTGTCGGCAAGCGCGGATTCGCTCAGTGGCATGGCCAATATCTTCCTCGACATCGCATCGCTGTTCGGCGTCAACCTGGGCGTTTTCCAGCCCTACATGGGTGGCGGTGCAGGCATTACCCACAACCGACTCAGCGAGATGACTTACGACTTCCCGAACAATCCTGGTGCGCACAAGGTCACCATCACCCCCTCCGGTGAAAAAACAGACATTGCTTTTATGGCATCCATCGGCACGGGGATCGCACTGACCGACAGCATTATCCTGGACATCTCTTACCGGTATACAGACCTCGGCCAAGTGCATACAGATGCCGGAAAGGCTTACCTCAACAACATCCCCGGGGGGATCGATATCGCCGAAACCTGGGCGCCACTGCGCACACATGGCGTTTTTGTCGGAGCCAGATACCTCTTCCCGCAGGAATAGCCGCCTCGTTCCGCATCTTTATAAACTCATGTCAGGGCGTTCATGCCGATGATGAGAAAGGTCACCACGGAGGTGTGCAAGGTCGGGTTATCGTCACGAAGGGGAAACATTTAGCTCCTGCAATCAGTGTATTTTAAGAGAAAGATGCACAGCCCGATCCGCATATAGCAGAAGACGTTAAACCCGGTATGCTTCCATCCGGATAGCATCCGCAGCATCTCCCGCGTTATCTTCCCCTTATTCAGCAGCATCCTGAGCACCTTGTGTCGAAAGATGGCCTCCAGCTTTTTGAGCTCCAGGGGCGGCGCAACGCGGAACATGCCCTTGTTGCCGTAGAAACAACCATCCGTCACGAGGATGTGGGTTTGCGGATTGTTTCCCAAGAAATCGCCGAAGGTCTGCATGACGATGACGGCGCCGGGGATGGGATCGTTTTCAGGAATTGCACCCTGGAGAAAGATCTTCAGGGATGCCCAGACGCAACGACTCAGATCGGTAAGAAGTTTCCTGTCGAAGAGGAAGTAACGGCCGAGGATTTTGGGAATGCTGAATACGAAATGACGGTGAGGAATCTTCTTGAGGAGATCCGTGCAGAACCATTCTCCGAATTACGTGATCAGTCGGTATCGTCAAACGGAGGCGGTATTCAAACGCCTGGAAGAAGAAACGGGGGTATGCATCTGCTGCCAAGCCCTGTTACTTTCGCGCGGTGAGGCGGCAAACCGTTACGGGTTCGATCTTGAATGCGCCTTTGAAGATTCAAGTGCCTCATTTAAAAGAGCTTTATGCCGAATAGCGCATTTTTTCTTGCCATCAGGCCCAAAAACAGGTATGAGTACCCCAAAATTCGGTCAGGCGCGTAACTCTTTTACGCCTTGAATCAACCTGACCATCCGGCTTCCTCAATCCCTCTTCCCATTCCCATTTGTACTTCAGAGGACAATCTTTGTGTCACCACCGACCGATTGAGGACCCGGGAAGGAGTGTAACATATGCATGAAATGAAAGCCTTGAGACCCTTGGCTCTTGTCGGAGGAATCATCGGCATCCTGTTCCTGATCAGCCTCCCTTTTGCCAATACCCCTTGGAGCATCCCTTTTTTCGGCACGTACTGGGGGAAAAAGTGTACGGCCACCTTGATTGCGGCTCATCTGGAAAAGAAGCGAGCCCGCATCCCTGATGGGGAGCTGCGGGAGTTGGCCAAGACCATCTACGAGGCATCCCGCAGCTATGGTGTGGACTACCGCCTCGTGCTGGCCGTGATGGAGGCGGAGAGCAACTTCCGCCAGGACGTGGTCTCCAACAAGGGGGCCATCGGGATCATGCAGGTCAAGACCATCGTAGCCCGGGAGTTCTCCCGGCAGGTGGGCATCTTCTATAAAAAGAATGTGCTGAACTGTCCCCATGCCAATGTCCGCTTCGGCGTCTATTACCTCTCCTGGCTCGGTAAGTACTTCAACACCGACCGGGCAGTCCTCTTCGCCTACAATGTGGGTTTCACCCGCGCCCGTCAGGTCATCGGGAAAAACAGCGAACCCAAAACCACTTATACGCAAAGGGTCTTCGAGGAGTACGAGCGGAACTGCACCAGACTCCCCATGGATGAAACCGTGGGATCGCGTCAATCCATCACCTAAGCCCCTGTGCGGCGGAAGAACGGGGGAAAATCACGCAGGAAAATGTGCGGCTTACGACCCGTTATCATTGGCCTGACTTGATTGGCCAATGTGCGGATAAGTATATGTCGTCAATACTCGCATTCCCTCATTTTGGGGACATTGCGCCTGAATAATACGGATCGAAAGGTGCTACACACAAGCGCATTTCCCCAACCTTGACTTCAATAAAATTAGCCGTGATTTCTCGCAATGGCAGCCGCTGCGCTGGGGCGGCTTTCCCGGATACCTTTGAAGCGCATCATGGTGCACCTCCCGACATCATGGTTTCCTTCAGACTATGGGGAAAATTGCCGCGTGGGTGGCGGGCAGGATCCGGAGCCTCGCGGCGAGAGAGAGGAATCCACCATTTCTTCGAGGGAGATGAATGGGATGGAATTTTCATGCCGGATAATTTATAAGGATGATTATTTATCGACGGGAGAAAAGATTGAGGATACTGGGGCTGGATTACGGCAGCCGAAGGATCGGAGTTGCGGTCTGCGATGAACTGGGGATGACGGCTCAGGGGGTGGCAACCCTCATTAGAAAGAACCGTGAGGCGGACATGGCCGCGATCGCCGAATGGATCGAACGGTATGGTATCGAGCGGATCGTCGTCGGTTACCCCATCCGTCTCGACGGCGACGAGGGGATCCAGTGCGAGAAGGTCAACCGGTTTATCCGGCGCCTGCAGACCCGTTTTGCCCTTCCCGTCATCCGCCGGGACGAAACCTTCTCCACGAAAGAGGCGGAGGAGCTCCTCCGAAAGACCGGCGTCCGCCGCAAGAAGAAAAGAGGGATCGTCGACCGTTTGGCCGCCGGCATCATCCTTCAAGGCTATCTCGATGCGCTGGCCCGTGAGGTGAAAACAGGACAAACCGCCCGATGAACATGCAAGCCTGTTCAAAATTGATATCGCGCATGAAATGGTGTTACGGACGGAAAAAGATTCTCCTGTGCCTTCTGGTTCTGCTTCTGACCGGGGCGACCTTCTGCTATTACGCAACAACCCCCGTCAATCCTGACGCGGCCGCCGGGACGGTCAACATTCCGAAAGGGTCCGGCTTCTTCCGGATTACGGAGATTCTCAACGATGCCGGTCTGGTCGGGAACCGTCCCTTTTTCTGGGTCCTGGCCCTCGGGAAGGGGGTCAGGAAATACATCCGGGCCGGTGAATACGAACTCGCCGGCGCCATGACGCCTTCGGCGATCCTCGACAAACTGGTCCACGGTGAGATCAAGGTTTATAAGGTGTTGCTGCACGAAGACATTACGGCAAACGAGGTGGCCCGGCGGCTTTCCGTCTTCAAGCTGATCGATGAGCAAGAATTCGCGACGCTGGCCGCAGACAGATCCTTTCTCGCCTCCCTCGACATCGAAGCGGACAGCATTGAGGGATACCTCTACCCGGACACCTACAAGTTCGACCGGTCGATGACGACCGAGGAGATCCTTCGGATCATCGTCGGGAAGTTCTGGCAGAAGGTCACACCCGAGATGCTGAAGCGGGCGAAGGAGATCGGCCTGACCCAAACCCAGTGGGTCACCCTCGCCTCGATCATCGGCAAGGAATCGGGCAACAAGGACGAAAAAAAGCTAATCTCCGCCGTTTTTCATAATCGCCTCGCAAAGGGAATGAAACTGCAGAGCGATCCGACAGCCGTCTACAACCTCGAACATAAAGGCACTCCCGTGAAAACCGTCCTGCGGAAGCACCTGAAATCGGACACGCCCTACAACACCTACCGGATCAACGGCCTCCCGCCGGGACCCATCGCCAATCCAGGTATCGAGTCCCTGAAGGCGGCCCTCGACCCCGCCAAAGTCGATTACCTCTATTTTGTGGCGAAGAACGATGGATCACATGACTTCTCCACCAACCTCGCTGCGCACAACCGGTCCGTCTTAAAATATCAGATTAACAGACAAAAAAAATAAAAAATATTTCTTGACAAAGGCGAAAACCTCCTTTATCTTGGCCCCAAAGTGGGGCGAAGTGGATTATTGTGGAGGAGAAATCGTCAATGTCTGTCTTCCGGGGTCAATATTACCACGCCATCGACGACAAAGGGAGGGTCATTTTCCCGTCGCGACTCCGCGAGGTGTTCTCCGAGAAGTACGACAACCGTCTTGTCATCACGAACTGGGACGGTTATCTGATGGTCTTCCCCTACGACGAGTGGCGGGTGATCGAAGAAAAGGTCTCCCACCAGTCTCTCCTCAGGAAAGAAGTACGCGCCTTTCAACGGTTTTTCATGTCGGGCGCGGTCGACTGCACCCTCGACGGCCAGGGGCGCATCCTCATCCCCCCCAATCTCAGGGAATTCGCGAAGCTGGAGAAGGACATCGTACTCGCCGGAATGATCAAGGTGATCGAGATCTGGAGCAAGGAAAGGTTCGAGTCCGAGATGAAGAAGAGCGGGGACAACCTGGATGGCTTCAGCGACTATATGGCGGATTTGGGGATATAGAAGGCCCCGGGACAATGGCCTTTTCGATTTGTTTTGCGAAGGCATCATGAAATGGACGTCTTCCATAAACCGGTTCTGGTCGGAGAGGTCATCGCTTCCCTTCGATGCCGGACCGGGGCTGTCTACGTGGATGGCACGCTGGGAGGCGGGGGGCACGCTTTTGAAATCCTGAGGAACTCGGCGCCGGACGGCCGCCTGATCGGCATCGACGCCGACGGGGATGCAATCCGGGAAGCCCAAAAACGTCTGGCGCCTTTCGGCGGCCGGGCAATCCTGGTGAAGGGGAATTTCGCCGACATGGAAAACACTCTGTCCGGGATGAACATCGAAAACGTGGAGGGAATTCTCCTCGATCTGGGCGTTTCCTCCCATCAACTGGACACGGCGGAGAGGGGCTTCAGTTTCACCCTCGACGCTCCCCTGGACATGCGAATGGACCGGAGCCGGGGTCCGAGCGCGTATGATCTCGTCCACACCCTCTCCGAAGAAGCGTTGGGGAAACTGATCCGGAAGTTCGGCGAGGAAAGGATGGCGGGGAGAATCGCCCGGGCCATCGTGGAGCGACGGACCCTTTCCCCCATCCGGACGACGGCCGATCTGGCCGGCGTGGTGGTCGGGGCTCTGCCCGGGATGAGAGGACCCTCCCGAATCCATCCGGCGACCCGGACCTTCCAGGCCCTGCGGCTCGCCGTTAATGACGAACTTGCCAACCTTCACCGGGCCATTGCCGGCGGGATGGAGCGCCTCAAACCCGGGGGACGCTTCTGTGTCATCTCCTTTCACTCACTGGAAG